>CALMQD010000335.1 GCA_937871415.1 uncultured Phycisphaerales bacterium
TCCGGGGGGGCGGGGGGGCGGAGGGGCGGAAGGAAGCGGGCGTGGTGAGGGGGGAAGGAAAAAAGGCACCGGGGTGAGCCGGTGCCTTCAGGGGTTGGGGGTTGTTGCAGAGGGTGAGCGAGCGGGTTACGGGCAATCCTGGCCGAAGGTGGCGAACCAGGCATCGAGGTAGGCGAAGAGGTCGCTGACGGTGACGGCGTTGTCGCGGTCGAAGTCTGCGGAGAGGCCGGGGCCGATGAGGTTGAACTGCGCGAACCAGGCGTCGAGGTATCCGAAGAGGTCGTCGACACCGACGGCGCCGGAGGCGTTGAAGTCGGCGGGGCAGGCCTCGGGGACATCGAAGACGAGGAAGACGGATGCGAGGTCGGGGAGGAGGTCGGCGCTGACGAGGAGTTGGCCGGAGGCGTTGAGGACGTTCTTGCCGCGGGAGGCGACGCCGAAGAGCATGTCGATGCCGGTCTGAACGATGTAGGGCGTGACGGTCTGTCCGGGGGCGAGGTCGAGGGGCGCGCCGGAGCGGACGATGAGGTGGCGGATGTGCTGTGAGTCTTCGGCGTAGATGCCGGTGGGGTGGAGGTTGCCTTCGAGGAGCGGGGTGTCGGGACCGTCGAAGGAGGCGCGGAAGACGAGGCGTCCGGAGTCGGTGAGGGAGAAGCCGTGGATGTCGACGTAGGTGTTGCCGGGGGGGAGGTCCCAGGCCTGGTCGCCGCGGCGCGCGACGAGGTGCATGTTACCGGGTGAGCCGGCGAAGATGGCGAAGTCGTTGACGAGGTTGACGACACCTTCGCCCTTGAGACGGGCGCTGAAGGCGAGGCGCGAGCCGTCGGGTGTGAACTGGGCATCGCCGACGGTGTGGATCTGGACGCCGGGGGGGAGGTCGGGCGCCTGCATGCCCGGGTAGGCGATGGGCTGGAGAGCGCCCGGGAGGCCGAAGACGAAGGTGCGTCGCTCGCTGGGGAGGACGGAGGTGTCGTCGGACCAGCCGACGAATCCGACGTGCCCGTTCTCGCCGATGTGCGGCGGATCGACGAGGATCCACCAGTTCACGCCGGGGAGTCCGGGGACGGGCTGGCCGGAGCGTGCGACGGTGGTGATGTCGGCGTGCGCGCTGATGAGGAGGATGGCGGAGTCGTTGCGTCCGGTGTTGTCGAGGGTGTCGAGCGAGGCGAAGGCGGCGGCGGTTCCGTCGGAGGCGATGGCCTCGCTGAAGAAACCGGTCATGTGCGCGGCGCGCGGGTCGTTGGGGAGAGGCTGGTTCTCGAGTGCGACGATGCGCATGTTGCCCGGGGTGCCGCTGAGCAGGGCTTCGTGGAGCGTGATGCCGAAGATGTCGGCGACGCGGCAGCCCATGACGAGTTGGCCGCCGGTGGGGCTCATGCCCCAGGGGCCGGGGATGTGCTCGATGACGGTGTCGGTGGTTCCGGGGACGAGGTCTCCGGCGCGAGCGGCGATCTGGAGGTTGTCGGGTGGGCCGAAGAAGAGGGCCTGTGCGGTGGAGGGTGGGACGGCGTCGTTCTCGATGAAGTTGCACTGGAAGCCGACGCGGCCGAGGTCGTCGAAGAGGATGGCGCGGGGGTAGAAGATCGCGGTGTTCTCGGGTGCGTTGGGGGCCTGCTTCTCGTCGGCGGCGAGGAGCGTGGGTGTGGAAGCGCCGGGGGCCCAGTGATAGATGGTGGCGTAGAGGAGCGGGTTGTCGGGGGTGGTGTCGGGCGAGGCGACGACGTCGGTGGCGATGATGGCGCCGCCCGGCGCGATGTAGGGATAAGCCCAGGAGCCGCCGTCGATCCAGCCGTCGGGGAATCCGATGGCGGGGGCGAAACTCAGGCCCAGGACGCGGCTGGGGTTGAGGTTGTCGGTGGCGTGAGCGGCGACGCCGGTGAAGAGGAGGGCGCCGGCGGATGCGGCGGCGAGGAGGCGGCGCGCGGAGCGCGGGGGACGTGGGGTGCGGGGTGAGACCATTTCAGGGAGATCCTTTGGGTGGGGTGTGTGGGCGGCGGGGCGCGCGGGACGCCTGCACGGGTGGTGCCGGGGCGTGGGCCGATTGAAGAAGAAGATACACGCTGTCGGGGGAGATGCAACCTGAAATCGTCCTGAGGACAATTGTCATCGTTCAATCGACTGTGTATGCTGGAATTGGGACGATGAATCGACGAAAAAACGCCGGCACGACGTCAGGGTCGTGCCGGCGCAGTGACCACGAGCGAGGTTTGAGGGGGGGAAGGAGGACCGGGGGGAAGCGGACCACCCGATCAGGATGATGGTGTCCTCAGGAGGGGGATCGGGGTGGGTCGGAATTGCGGTGCGGGGGCGTTGAAGGAAGGCGCTTGGGGTCGATGGACGAGCCGAGGCGGCGGGTGAGTTCGAGGGAGAGGTCGGCGGTGGAGATGGAGCGGAGTCCGAGGCGGGCGTTGTGAGCGGGGTGCGGGTGGCCGCGGCCCAGGAGGAGCCAATCGGCGGAGATGTCGAGCGAGGCGCAGAGTCGCGCGACGAAGTCGAGGTTGGGTTGGAGGCCGGAGAGGTAGAGGCGGAGGGCGGCGGACTTCGGGCCGCCGATGAGGGCGGCGATCTGCGAGGCGGAGAGTTCGGCGCAGACCTGGTCGACGCGATCGGCGATGGCGGCGAGGTGGTCGGGATGGTCGGGGGAGTGGAGCGGGGCGCGGAGGCCGGCGCGGCGGGCGATCATGGGGTTTGCTCCAACTGGGTGCGCATGCGGTCGATGGTTTCGGCGAGTTTGAAGGAGGCGAGGGGTTCGAGGGAGGTGGCGGAGGCGCGGAGGGTTTCGCCGAGGTCGAGGTAGGCGGCGAACCAGTACTTGTTGGCGACGATGGCGTCGGAGAGGCCCATGATGCGCGTGTACTGGTCGATCTCGGCGATCAGTTGCTCGGCGGACTTCTGGTCGGTGAGGTCGGCGTTCTCGAGTGCTTTGCGGAGGTATTCGAGCCAGTCTCTCATCGCCTGGTCGGGATCGGCTTCCGGCTCGGGCGGGGGCGGCTGGGGGTCATCCACGAGGACGATGGCGGGGCCCTGGCGGGGTTGGACGGCGTGACCGGCGTAGAGCGTGACGCCGGCGAGCGCGAGGAATGCACAAATGGATGGTGTCCAGCCGGAGAAAGCCGTAAACTTGGACGACTTCGAGACCATGTATCACCTCGGTGCGGGCGCGGCCCGCGGCAGCGGACGGCGCTCGGCCGTGTGAGACGTCCGGGTCGTGGACGAGCGGTCCGTGCGGGAGCAGTCGCGGACCGGCGGGCCCGCGTGAGGGATTGACGATGGAATCCGACACTCCAGAAGCACTGAGCCCGGGCGCGGCAGAGGTTGCGGAGGTTCCGCCTTCGGCCGCGGGGATTTCTCGGACGCGCGGGGCGGCGGATCGCGCGGGGGACGAGGTGCTGGAGGGGCTGATCGAGCGGATGCGCGCGGGGGAGCGCGACGCGGTGGGCGAGTACATCCGGCTGTACGGGCCGTTCCTTCAGCGGCGCGCGCGGGGGAAGTTGGGCGCGGGGCTTCGGCGGCTGGTGGACTCG
>CALMQD010000336.1 GCA_937871415.1 uncultured Phycisphaerales bacterium
TGTTCCGTCCGGCGGTTGTCTTGCGACCCTTCCGGACCGGCGGACCGCATTGCCCTGCGACCCGCTGCGTTGTCTCCGACCGTTCACCCCCGCCCGTTCAACCGATCAACCGGCCGCCTTCGCGACCACCTTCTTCGCCTTGCGCTTGTAGAGCCGGACCGGCGTCCGCACGGTCAACAGACCGCGGGCCGCGCCGGGGACCGTGCCCTTGACCAGGATCAGCCCGGTCTCCGGGTCGATCCGCACCACCTCGGCCGAGCGGCACGTCACGCGCACGTCGCCCATGTGGCCGGCCATTTTCTTGCCCTTGGCCAGGCCGCCGCCGAAGCCGCGGTTGGAGCAGAGCGAGCCGATCGAGCCCGGCGAGCGGTGCTTGCGCTCGGTGCCGTGGCTGGCGAACATGCCCTTGAAGTTGTGGCGCTTCATCGTGCCCTGGAAGCCCTTGCCCTTGCTCGTGCCGATGACGTCGACGTACATCGGAGATCCCAGCGCATCGAGCCCCAGCGACTGGCCCAGCGTGAACTCGCCGGCCTTGGCGGCGTCAACGCGGAACTCGCCGTGGTGGCGCTTCGGGCCGCTTCCCGCCTTCGCATCGTGCCCGATCATCGGGATCGTGCTGTTGCGCGGCTTCATGTCGCCGGCGGCGACCTGCACCGCGCTGTACCCGTCCTTCTCGACGGTGCGGATCTGCGTCACCACGTTGGGCTCAACGCGGATGACGGTCACGGGCACGCTGTTTCCTTCGGGCGTGAAGACCCGGGTCATGCCCAACTTGGTTCCGAAAAGCGTCGTCGCCATGGTCCTTGCTCGCTTGCCGCCGGTCGTGCTCGGTGTCGAAATCTCGACCCCGCTCAGCCGGCCGCTTCTTGGATCCGCCGATATTCGCCGGCGCTCCAGAGGAAGTCTTGCCTGTCCCCCCCACCACCGAAGCGATCCCCATCAAACACACGCGGCCGGCGCCGAAAGTCGGCCCGGCCGTCGAATCTCTGTCACGCCTTGATCTTCACGAACACACCCGCCGGAACAACCAGACGGTTCAGGGCCTCAACCGTGCGCGCGTTGGGCTCCATGATGTCGATGATCCGCTTGTGCGTGCGGATCTCGAACTGCTCGCGCGACTTCTTGTCGATGAACGGCGAACGCAGGACCGTGTAGCGCTCGATGCGCGTCGGCAGGGGCACGGGGCCCGCCACCTTCGCGTTCGTGCGCTTCGCGTGGTCGACGATTTCCTTCGCCGACGCGTCCAGCGCCAGGTGGTCGTACGCCTCCATCCGAATTCGAATCCGCTGTCCGCTCATAGCCTCGCCTTCAGACTCGAACCAACCGGTCCCACCAACACCGCACCCGACACCGATTCCGACGCACGCCTGTCGGGCGCTGTCGGCCGACGTGCGACGGCAGGCGATCCGTTCGCCTGACAACCTGTGAGCCGCGTCACGCGGCTGCGCTCATCCGTCGCATGGAACCGGATGGGCATCCGGTCCGCCCCGTTCGGGGCCGCGCGGGTCGCGCTGTGAAACTCCGAGGGCGCGGAACCGCCCGCAGAGCCGAGAAGGTTAGAAACCTATCCCCCAGAGTCAACCGGGCTTGAGGCCGGAACCTGAAGATTTGTCGAACCTCGCCGCCCGTTGTCGGACTCGCGCAGTATCCGCCGTCGCCCCGCACCCCGTACCCCGTCCAATTGTCCCCCCTTGAATGGCGGTATCCGGCGCGGTGATTGCGACCCTCTTTCCCTATCCCACCGCCCCGCCGCCCCGCCGCTGTTGTCGCGATTCACCCGCTTTCTGACGGTTGACCGATGCAACACGAGCGAAACTCGGGTACGAACTATCTATAGAACCCGCGGCGGAACTGCCCGCGTTGTCCGGGTTGCCGAATTTTTCCCAAACTTTGAGATGACCATGGTCAATCAATCCGGCCTCAAACTGCTGGCCGCCGTTCTCGTTCTCGCGCTGCTGCCGGCAGTCGCAACCGCCCAGGACAAGCCCCAGAGGCGGGCCGGCGACCCGGCTCCGGTGGAACTGGCGGACCAGTTGTACAACGTTGACGAAGTCGGCCTGAGCATCCGCCTGCCGCTCAACAGTTCGGTGAACACGACCTATGCGGGCGATGTGCGCACGCCGCAGGTCATCGGACCCGACGCCGCGTACGTGATCAACATCCAGTTGCCCAAGACCTACAACCCGAAGGCGACGATCAAGGAAGCGGCCGACCAGACCATCGCGTTGGTGCAAGGCTCCGTGGGCGTAACGGACCCCGATCAGAAGATGCTGCTGGAGACGCAGGCCAAACTCCTGGAGCGCATCGACAACCTGCAGATCAATGACCAGCCCGCGGCCCGCTTCTACCTCTCCATCCCCGGCACGGACAAGAAGACGATCGTCAAGGGTTACACGATCTTCAAGCCCGCGGCGAATCAGTTCGTGGTCTTCGAGCTGATCGTCAAGGAGGCCGGTTTCGCCGCGGCGAAGCGCGCGTACGAGACCAGCCTCGCGACCGCGAAGTTCCTCGACCCCCAGGCCGTCACCATCCAGCGCGGCGCCGCGATCAAGGCGGGGCAGTCGCTGCTTCGCATGGTTTCGGCGGGCGACATGGACCAGTGGTTCGACAACAAGGAGCGCTGGTATCGGCTTTACGCCCCGGCCGTGACCGGCAGCAAGCAGGACGCCGAAGAGATCGGTTATCGCGGCGTGCGCCTCTGGAAGGGCCGCCGCGGCGAGGTGAGTTCGTGGACGAGCAAGTCGGCGTGGACGCAAGCCGACCGCGACGAGGGCTACCTCGCCTCCATCCGAGCGCGGGTCATGACGCCGCAAGGCCCGGCCGACAGCGAAGCGATCTACTTCCTGTCAAAGGACCGGACGAGCGAGTCGTGGGTGCTGCGCCTGGCGCTGCGCGACCGCAAGACCGGCAAGGATCTGCGGACCGCCCGCGAGATTGGCGCGCGAACGGACAAAGCGATGTCGGTCATGATCGAACAGTCCGGAGAACCCACGCGGAACCTCACGCCCTATTTCCAATCCGACGGCTACCTCTCGCAGATCGAAGCCCTGGTGCTGCCGCGGATCTTCGCGACCAAGATGGTCGAGTCCGACTTCGCGTTCTACGCCTATCAGCCGCAGCTGGAGCAGGTATCGCTCCGGCGTGACCGGGTCACCAAGACCGGTCGCGGCACCGACGCGGTGTGGAGCGTGGAGACGAACTTCACCGACGACTCGCCCGCGCAGATCAGCACCTACACCGCCAAGGGCGAACTCATCAGCACGACCACCGGAGATGGGCGCGTGTGGGAGCCGGTCGAGCCGGCGGACCTGATGCGTCTGTGGGAGGCCAAGGGCCTTCCGACCGCGCCGATCAAGCAGCGCTGACCCCCTGACGGCTCAGGCATTCATCGCGGCGGCGAGTGAACGGACCCAGTTCTCGCAGGCAAAGCCGCGCAGGTCGCGGTCCGACCAGCCGCGCCGTGCGAGCGCTCCGAGCAGTTTTGGAAGGTCCGCCGGCGAGTCGATGCCGTCGGGCAGGCGCGCGGCGCTGAGGCCCCCGTCCATGTCCGATCCGAGCCCGACGTGCGCACGCGATCCGGTGAGCGAGCAAACGTGCTCGACGTGGGCGATGGCGTCGTCGATGCTCGGACGCTGCACCCCCTCCAGGCCGGAGCGAACGAACTGAGCGAACAGGTTCAGGCCGATGACGCCGCCGCGCGAAGCGATTGCCCGGATCTGAGCGTCGGTCAGGTGCCGCTGCCGGTTGGCGGCGTTCTCGCCCCCGAGCAGCGCGCGGCAGTTCGAGTGCGACGCGACAACCGGGCGGGCCGTAAGCGAAAGCAGCTCATCGAAGGCCCGCTCGGAAAGGTGCGAGACGTCGTGCACGATGCGCAGGCGGTCCATCTCCCGCACCAGTTCCTTGCCCAGCGGCGAAACGCCCAGGTCCGTGGAGTTCCCGCCCGCGTACCGCGACGCCTTGGCCCACGCCAGCCCGATCGCCACGACGCCGCGCTCCTTCCACCAACCCAGTTCCTCCGGCGAGCGGATGGGATCGGCGTTCTCGATGAGGACGCCGACGTGCAGCGGAGGCAGCGCGCTCACCGATCGATCACTCACGATCCCCGAGGGCATCGAAGGCTCCCATCCGGCGACGTCCCTCGCAAGGGCTCGCTCGACCAGCCGTGACGGAGAAGGCGGTACCGCCTCGCTGACGCCCATCCCTCCGCGAACCTCCCCCGTGCCCCGGTCGACGTGGAGCGAGCGCCGTAGATCGATCTGGATGTGCCCACGCTCGGCCCAGTCGAGGTAAACCTCCAGTTGAGCGCGCCCGGCCCGGTGGGCGTCGTCGACATCGGGAGCGAGGTACTTCTCCGGCGCATCGCGTTCCTGCGGGCTGTCCACCGGCTCGGTGAAGATGGTCGCGAGCGCGAATCGAACCGGGCTGTGGCGCAGCGCGTGCAGCGTGATGGCCGCGGGCGGGTGCAGCGGCGCGGGCGGGTGGCCGGTCGAGCCGACGCGGTCCGGCTCGGCCGCGAGCGCGCTCAGCGGCGCGAGCATGTCGCGTCGATTCACGGCGAGGTACGCCAGGTCGAGGTGGGCGTCGAAGACCGGGATGGCGGAGGTTTGCATGATCGGACCCACGTCGGGGCGCGGGCGCCCACGACAACTCGAGATGACGCGACCTGCGATGATGAACACTATGGACGCACACGGACCCCCGGGGGACCGCCGGTTGCTCGCTCCGTTCTCGCCACGAGCGCCGGAGCACGCGGGCGTCCGCGCGAACAACCGCCCTCGTCAGGCCGCACTTCACCAGCGGCTCTTGGGGGATTCGCTGGTGCAGAGCCCGACGGGCTCGCCGACGAGCCGTTTGACTCCCTCTCACCCTGATCCCTGTCACCGGTCCGTGCCGTGTCTGTCCATCTTCCAGTATACTGGATACGATGTCCACCATGCCGGACGGCTCCGTGATCCTCCATCGCCGCATCGCCGCGCGTGTTCGCGCTCTGCGCACCGAGCGGGCGATGTCGCTCGATGCGCTCGCGAAGAAGTGCGGCGTCAGCCGGTCGATGATTTCGCTCATCGAACGCGGCGAGAGCAGCCCGACCGCCGTCGTGCTCGACCGACTCGCCGCCGGGCTGGGCGTCACGCTGTCGGCGCTCTTCGAAACACCCCCACCGCTGCGGACGGGCGATGAGCGGCTGGCGCGCCGCGCCGAGCAGCCCGAGTGGCGCGACCCGTCCTCGGGCTACCGCCGTCGCAACGTTTCGCCTCCGGACCCTTCGCAGCCGATGCGGATCGTCGAAGTGTCGTTCCCGCCCCGGGCGCGCGTCGCCTTCGAGACCGGCGCGCGCGATGCGCGGGTGTTCCAGCAGGTCTGGGTGCTGGCCGGGGCGATGGACGTCACCGCCGGGTCCGCCCGGCACAGGCTGACCAAGGGGGACTGCCTGGCGATGACGCTCGACGCACCGACCGTCTTCTTCAATCCGGGCGCCAGGCCCGCGCGCTACGTCGTTGTCACGTGCGAAGTCCCAAGGAACAAGCGATGAACGGGCATCCCTGGACCATCCGGCGGTTGCGATCGATCGATGACGCCCGGATCGCCTCCCTCTCGGCGGTGCTGCTCGACTGCATCGAGGGCGGGGCTTCCGTGGGCTTCATGGCCTCGGCGACGCGCGAACGCGCGGATCGATTCTGGCAACGAATCGCGGACGATGTCGCGACCGGCGCGCGCGCGATCCTCGTCGCCGAAGATGCCCTGGGACTCTGCGGCACGGTGCAGCTCGTGCTCGACATGCCCGACAACCAGCCGCACCGCGCGGACCTGTGCAAGATGCTCGTGCACCGCCGCGCGCGCCGACGCGGCCTCGGCGCGGCGCTCATGCGCGAGGCCGAGAGGCTCGCGCTCGAATGCGGGAAATCACTCCTCGTGCTCGACACCGTGACCGGCAGCGACGCCGATCGGCTCTACGCCCGTCTGGGCTGGTCGCGCGTGGGCGACATCCCCCACTACGCGCTGATGCCCGACGGCGAGCCGTGCAGCACAACCTACTTCTACAAATACGTCGGCACAGGCATACCCGGGCGGCAGTGACGCGCTTTCCTCGAGTTTCGCCCACCGCCTCGTCTGAGCCGCAGTGCTCGCTGCACGCCGCTCGCTGCGAGCAGCGCAGCGCTGGATGCACCGTGCCACCACGGATTCACAACGCAACCACGGATTCACAACGCAACGGCAGCGCTCCCACTCACTTCGTCGGTGACTGGGGCCGATCGAGGCACTGGTTGAGTTGCGGAGGCGGGCGCGAGCCCGGCGGCCGAGAAAGCGGGTGACGCGACTCGAACGCGCAACATCCAGCATGGAAGGCTGGCGACACACTTTGTAAACCCTGAGTCCCAAGGTGTTTGCGGCGAAGGTGGCACGCCCCCCAGCCATTCTGCCAGCTATTCGACACCGAAACCGGCCCCCGAAGCCCCCACCGATCCCGAGTTGGCGGCGGTGGTCGCGGCATGGCCCGACCTACCCCCGGCGATTCGGGCGGGCGTGCTGGCGCTGGTGAATGCCGCTGGAGGTGGGCGATGAACCGACCACGAGCCGGCGACCCGTCGGACCCGGCGAACTTGCAAGGGGTCGGTCCCCCTCCCGCCGTGGGGCCGCTGGCGGAACCACGTGGCGCGTCCCGTGGCGCGCCAACTTTTGCGCACCACTCCGGCGGCTCACGTCTTTGCCCGAACGGTGTTCCAAT
>CALMQD010000337.1 GCA_937871415.1 uncultured Phycisphaerales bacterium
CGTGCCCGGTGCCTGATGCCCGGTGCCTGATGCCCGGTGCCTGATGCCCGGTGCCTTCCCCCCCCCTCCCCCCTCACGCCCCCACTTCGACAGGCGCGGGCGAGTCCGTTTTCTCACTCACGCGTTCGATCTGCGCACCGAGCAGCCGCAGGCGCTCCTCCATCACTTCGTACCCGCGGTCGAGGTGGTAGACGCGCGAGATCGTCGTCGTTCCCTCCGCCGCAAGCCCCGCGAGCACGAGGCACGCGGACGCGCGCAGGTCGCTCGCCATCACCGGCGCGCCGATGAGCCGCTTCACGCCCGACACGACCGCCGTCGAGCCCGAGCGCAGGATTCGCGCGCCCATCCGCCCCAGCTCCGCCACGTGCAGGAACCGCTCGGGATAGATGCGCTCGGTGATGACCGAGTTGCCGTCGGCCAGCGTCAGGAGCGCCATGAACTGCGCCTGCAAATCTGTCGGGAACCCCGGGTGCGGCTGCGTGGTGATCTCGACGGGCCGCAGCACGCGCGAGCAGGTGATCCGCGCGACCGCGCGCATCGACTCGCCCCCGGCGCGCACATGCTGCAGGGCCCCCCCACCCCCCCCACTCCCCCCATTCCCGCCGCTTCCTCCCGCCCCCTCGACCGCCACGTGCACGCCCACGCGCGTCAGCGTGTCCACCGCCGCGTGCAACGCGTCCACCGGGCAGTTGTCCAGCGTGATGTCGCCGTTGGTGATCGCCGCCGCGGCCATGTACGTGCCCGCCTCGATCCGGTCCGGCATCACGCGGTGTTCAACTCCCGCCAGCCCCTCGACGCCGTCGATCGTGATGCGCGGCGAGCCGGCGCCGCGGATCCGCGCGCCCATCGCCGTCAGCATGTTCGCCAGATCCACCACCTCGGGCTCGCACGCCGCGCACTCGATGACCGTCTGCCCTTCCGCGAGCGTCGCGGCCGACATGACGTTCGCCGTGCCCAGGACCGTCGAGCCGAACGGCCCGCCGAGGAAGATGCGCGCGCCGCGCAGACGCCCGCCCTTCCCGCCCGGCACGCGCGCGATGATGTCGCCCTGGTGCAGCTGAATGTCCGCCCCCAGCGCTTCGAGCCCGCGCAGGTGCAGGTCGACCGGCCGGTCGCCGATGGCGCACCCGCCCGGCATCGAGACCCGCGCATAGCCGCGCCGCGCCAGCATCGGCCCCAGCGCACAGATCGACGCACGCATCGTCTTGACGATCTCGTACCGCGCGTGGCTCTGGGATTCATCCTCGGCGTGCAGGAGCAGCGTGCCGCCGGCCGCCTTGGGGTCGGAACTCGGCGCGTACTCGGTCTTGCACCCGAGTTCGCCGAGCAGTTTGATCATGTTCCGGATGTCGGCGAGGTTCGCCACGTCGCGCAGCAGCACCGGCCGGTCGGTGAGCAGCGCCGCGGCCATGATCGGCAGCGCCGCGTTCTTCGACCCCTTGACCGTCAGCCGGCCGCAGAGCCGGTTCCCGCCCGTGATGACGAATCGATCCATGCGCGTCGAGCCTCCCTGCTCGGAAAGTGCGAACCCGGCCCACACATTCCCCGCCGGCGCCGCACGCGGCTCTTGGCCGCGCACCCGCCGCCGGTAGGAACCGCCCCCGAGCCACTATACATCGTCCCCCCGCCTTCTCTCGCGGGAGAGATTGCCGCGCCACGCGCGACCCCCGCCGCAGCGCCCGGATAACCGCATGAACCGGCGACGGCGGGGCGCCCGAGCCCCGGGCATACGCCGCGGAGCCCCGCCCAGGCGTCACAGAGCAAACAGGTTCCGGGCGCCGCGTCGCAAAGGCCCACCGCCGCGTGGCCAACCGACCGGGTGGATCGGAAGTTTGAGGGTGAACGAGCGTTCCCGCGGGCAAGGGCCCCGGGAGAACTCGTCGGGGCGGTGCCCCGGTCGCTTTGCTCGCGGCGAAAGGCGAGCGACAGGGCAACGGCGCGTGCCGTCCCGGGAGTGAGAGGGAATGAGCATGAGCACGAACATGTCGTCGAAGCGTTCAGCGGGCGTCGCGGGCCTCCTGGCCGCCGTGGCGCTCACCGCGAC
>CALMQD010000338.1 GCA_937871415.1 uncultured Phycisphaerales bacterium
CGCTGCACCGCCGCATGAAGAAGCAGCGTCGCGCAAGCGAGCGCTGAGCCCGCAGGCGTTATCGGGCCGATCCGGAACCGTTCGCCCGCGCCGGCCCGCGGATCCCGCGGCTCGCCGCCTCCCGCACAGCCGGGATCACCGCGACAACACAAACCGCTTCACCGGTCGTTCCCCCGAGGTTATCTGCGCCGGCTCATCCCGCGATGCGGGGTGTCGATGACTGCGGCAGGTCGAGTGCCCGCGCGCCGCTTCGGTCGCCACAGAAGGGCGCCGAAGGTCGCGCGGGCCCGGCCCCTCCGGAGAAGCCATGCCACGATCGCGCGTTCCAGGTCCAGGCCCGCTCCGATCGCTGCTCCGTCGCGCCGCGCGCACGCAGGCGCCGCCCGCGCGGCACGAACTCGAAGCGCTCGAGGGCCGGACGCTGCTCTCGTTCGACTGGACCCCGCAGGAGGTCTACCTCGCGGAGCTGGTCAACCGCGCCCGCGCCAACCCCCAGGCCGAGGGCGCGCGCCTGGGCATCAACCTCGCCGCCGGTCTCTCCAGCGCCGAGCAGGCGCGCCTCGTCGCCCAGGAGCCGCTGGCGCTCAACCAGTACCTCACGATCGCCGCCCGCGCGCACTCCGCCGACATGGCCGCCCGCAACTTCTTCGACCACCTCAACCCCGACGGCCAGAATCCCACCCAGCGCGCCGTCGCCGCGGGCTACTCCGGCTCCGCCGGAGAGAACATCGCCGCCGGGTACTCCACGATCGACGCGGTGCACAAGGCCTGGCTCGAGAGCGTCGAGCACCGCAAGAACGTCCTGAGCCTGTGGGGCAACTTCGACGACGCCTTCCACTACGACGACTTCGGCCCCGGCGTCGCCATGGGCGTCGGCGGCACGTACAACAACTACTTCACCGAGGAGTTCGGTGTCCGCTCCGGCGCCGGCAACCCCTACCTCCTCGGCGTGGTCATCGTCGACGCCGACAACGACCAGTTCTACGACATCGGCGAGGGCCGACCGGGCGTGCGCGTCGACATCGCGCAGCTCGCGTCCCCGACCGTCGTCGTCGCGACCACCACCACCGGCGCCGCCGGCAACTACCAGATCGCCCTCCCCGCCGGCGCCTACCGCCTGAACTTCACCGACACCTCCACCGGGCGCGTCTGGTCGACCAGCGCCACGGTCTCGAACCGGAACCTCAAGGTCGACGCACGCATCGCCGACTTCACCCTCCCCGTCACCCAGGACGACCACGCCAACGCCGGCCAGTGGCTCAGCGCTTCGACCATCGCCATCGTTTCCAGCGGCCTCGCCGGCACCGCCGTCGGCGCGCTCAACAGCCTCGGCGACTCCGACCTCTTCAAGTTCGTCCCCAAGGGCTCGGGAGAGGCCACCATCAGCCTCGGCGTCACCGGCAACAACTGGAACCAGCGCATCCGCGTCTTCGACGCCGGCGGACGCGAGGTCGGCCAGGGCGTCGGCGCCGGCGCGGGCACCTACGCCGTCGTGAGCCTCGACGTCACACCCGGCGCGACCTACTTCGTACTCGTCGACAACCCCACCGCCTCGGCGCTGGGCAACTTCGTCCTCGTCTACGAGGGCCCCGGCCCCCAGAACCCCGGAACGCCCGACCCGGACCAGATCACCTCCATCCACCGGCCCAAGACCGGCTCGACGCCGATGCTCGGCATGGACTCGATGGGGCGCACCACCGCCACGTACCTCAGCGAGAACGGCAAGCCCATCTTCGCCGTGCAGCAGCCCGACAACTCGTGGGACGTGGTCAACCTCGCCCCCTTCTTCAACACCGCCGTCTACTCGGGTCCGGTGCTGCACTGGACCGACCGCGTCACCGGACGCCAGACGGTCGCCGTCCGCGCCGACAAGGGCGTCATCGTCTTCTTCCGCAGAGACGACGACACCTGGGCCGCGCTCAACGCAACCATCCGCACCGCCGGCGCGATCAACATCGGCTTCGAACTCACGCTCCTGACCGACCTGCAGGGATACGTCACCCTCGCCGGACGCACCAAAGCCCACGACATCGTCGCCTTCACACAGAAGCGTCAGAGCCTTCCCAGCGGCAGCCCGATGTTCACCTTCACGAACATCACCGCCGCCGCCGCGCTCCCCAACTTCACCGGCGCGCTCACCGCCTGGACCACCTCCCGCAACACCCTCAACATCGCCGCCGTCGATGCTTCCGGCGCGCTCCACCTCTTCTGGAAGAGCGGCAACCAGCCCTGGCTCACCGACAACCTCAACCTCCAGAGCGGCTTCGCCGGCGCCCTCGTCGGCTCCATCACCGGCTTCCAGACCGCCGGGCGCGGCACCTCGATCGTCGGCACGCTCGCCTCCGGCGAGCTCGTCAGCATCTCCTGGCGCTTCGGGCACAACTGGCGCTTCCGCTCCGTCTCCGGTCCCACCGGACCCCGCGTCCAGATCTCCAGCCTCAGTTCCTACGTCAGCGTCGTCGGCCCCGCCTTCGTCACCGCCGTCGACGCCGACGGCCATACCGCCGTCTACCGCTTCCGCACCAACACCGACGCGTGGAACCTCGTCTCCACCGCCGTCGCCGACGAACAGGTCAAGCGCCCGGTCACGAGCATCTACTACCGGCGCGACACCAACACCGCCTCGTTCCTCTCCTTCAACGTCGGCGGCCAGCTCGTCCTCGCCACCCAGGGCGGCGACGGCATCTGGACCGAGTTCGACCTCTCGCCGAAACTCGCCGCCTGACCCTTGCCCGGCCGCCGGCGCTCCCGCCCGCGTCAGAGCCTCCCCGGCGCGAGAATAATCGCGCATGCGCTCTCCCACCATTCTCGTCCGTGGCATCGCCCGCACCGCGTTCGCAGTTCTCTGTGCCACGCTCCTGGCCGCCTGCCACGCCTCCTCCGCCGACACCGCGCTCCTCGGCCGCTGCCTCACCGGCAGTTTCTCGAGCCAGCAGCAGGCCGCCGCGGACCCCGAGTTCCGCGATATCCGCCTCCACATCGTCCCGATCTGGACCCACCGCCCCGACGGCCCGTGGCTCTACGTCGAGCAGGCCGCCGCCGAAGCCCTCGACAAGCCCTACCGCCAGCGCGTCTACCGGCTCTCGCAAACCGGAAACGACACGTTCCGCAGCGATGTCTACCTCCTCCCCGAGCCGGCCCTGGGGTTCGCCGGCGCGTTCGCCGCGCCCGAGCCGCTCGCCTCGCTCTCCCCCGCGCAACTCATCCTCAAGGACGGCTGCGCCGTCTTCCTCTCCTACAACCCCCGCACGCGGGCCTTCGAGGGCGGCACCCGGGGCCAAGGGTGCGAGAGCAACCTCCGCGGCGCCGCTTACGCCACCAGCCAGGTCTCCGTGTTCGAAGACCGGCTGATCTCCTGGGACCGCGGCTTCGATCGAGATGGCAAGCAGGTCTGGGGCGCGGTCAAGGGGGGCTACATCTTCACGAAACTCGATCAGGATCCGCGCTGATCGTCTCCAGCATCGACCGCCACTCACCGTAACGGTACTCGATCCCGAAACGGTCGTGCACAGCCCGCACCTCGCGCAGCAGGCCCTCGTACAGGTCCTGCTGCCACTGCTGCGCCGAGCGATCGCAGAAATACACGCGGCAACCCAGAGGCCTCACCCCGTGCACCCCGCACAGGTTCGCCCTCTGGAACGGGCACCCCCCGCTCGCCCGTGCCGCGTCGATCGCCGCCCCGCTCAGCACCGGCAGCGATACCCCGCCCCCCTTCGCTTCGTCGCCGGTGCGCCCCGAACCGCCCGATCGCTCCGCCTCCACGCGCAGCACCGTCCACGCCGCCTCCAACCCGGTGACGTACAGCCGGTGCCCGGCGCGTTCGAAGTTGCAGCACCGCCCCGACGCCCAGCAGGCCGGGCCGCGCTCGCGCACCGCCGCCTCGCACCGCGCATAGATCTCCATCAGCGCCGCGCCGACCTCCGCGTTCCCCGCCGCCGCACGCCACGCATGCGCCAGCCGTGCCCGATCTTCTCCGCGCTCGTCCGAGTTCATGCGCCACGCCCCCCCTGCGCCCTGAGCGTCTCGATCACCCGGCGCAGGTGCGCACACGATTCGCCCAGCCCGCCGCCCTCCTCGCCCGTCACGCGGCTGCGCATCAGCCACAAACGCCGATGCCCCGCCAGCACCGCCTCCGCCCCCGCGGCTAATCTCGGTAACCCCGCGCCGCGCGACGACGC
>CALMQD010000339.1 GCA_937871415.1 uncultured Phycisphaerales bacterium
CGGACCTCGGCATCCCGCTCGCGAGCGCGGTGTCGGGGTTGTCGCGCCGCTCGCCGCAGCCATCCTGGCTCTTCGTGCGCTCGCGTGAGAACTTCACGCGGAACGCCGGGGACAGACCGCCGCGCACGGGCCTCCGGCCCGCGTTCGCAGACAGTCGCGTCAGTCATCGGCACGCCGGGTCGTGCGCGGTGATTTCTGCGCCCCGGCCCGGAGGCCCCGCCCCGAACGGCAAAAACTGCGCGACCCTTCCCCCGCGCCCGCCTCAGCCCACCTTGCGGTTCTCGAGCCGGTACACGTACGCCAGCACCTCCGCCACCGCCTCGTAGAACTCCGGCGACACCTGCCGCCCCACCGGCACATCGGCGTACAGCGCCCGCGCCAGCGGCGGCTTCTCGATGATCGGCACCCCGTGCGCCGACGCCACCTCCCGGATCCGGAACGCCATGAAGTCCGCGCCCTTGGCCACCACCGTCGGCGCGGCCATCTTCTTCGCGTCGTACCGCAGCGCCACCGAGAAGTGCGTCGGGTTCGTCACCACCACGTCCGCCCTCGGCACCGTCTGGCTGATCCGCTGCAGGGCGATCTGACGCGCCAGGCGCAGCCGCCGACCCTTCGTCTCCGGGTCGCCCTCCATCGACCGCAGCTCTTCCTTGATCTGCTGCTTGGTCATCTTCAGGTCCTGCATGTGCTGCCACTTCTGGAACGCGTAGTCGCTCAGCGAGATGACCAGCATCACCGCCAGCAGCCAGACGCACACATCCATCACGACCTTGCCCAACAGCGCCATCCCCGGCAGCACGTCGAGCAGCGGGATCGTCGCGATCGCCGGCAGGCTTCGCTTCACCACCGCGTACGCGACCGCCCCGAGGATCGTCATCTTGACCAGATTGATCGCGGTCTTGACGAGGTTGCGCCGCCCGACGATCCGCTTGACGCCCGCCACCGGGTTGAGTTTCGAGAGTTTCGGCTTCAGCGGGTTGAGCGTCAGCACCCAGCCGACCTGAATGAACTGGGCCAGGTACGCGATGAGGAACATCGCGCCCAGGAACGGCGCCAGCACCAGCGCCCCCTGCTTGACCGTCCACCACATGACCGGCCCCAGGTCGTCCACCCGCGTCAGCGCCCCCGACGAGTGGGCGTCCAAGAGGTGCCGGAGCAGTTCCGCGAGGCCCCCCACCAGCCACGACCCCAGGAGCACCAGCAGCAGCAGCGCGCCGACGATGTCGATGGTCGCCCCCAGTTCGCTCGACTTGGGGATCTGCCCGTCGTTGCGCGCCTGCGCCAGGCGCCGCCCGGTCGGCGCTTCGGTCCTCTCGCCCAGTTCATCCGCCATCGGGCCGCTCCTGCACCGGTTCGGGATCGGGTTTCAGCCGGAACGACTCGGCCCATTGCAGGACCGTGCCGCCGGTCTGCGACACGTCCTCGCTCATCACGTAACCGATCGCACGCATCGAGACGATCAGCCCCAGGAACGCGACCAGCACCTTGGTCGCAAAGCCGATGCTCATGATGTTGAGCTGCGGCATCGTCTTCATCAGGAACGCCGTCGCCACCGTCTCGACCATGATGATGCACAGCACCGGGGCCGCGACCCGCAGCGCCAGCTCGAACCCGCCCGACACCACGCCCTCGATGAGCTCCAGGCACGCGCCGGAGAAGACCGCGTGCGGCGGGTCCGCCCCCGCAACCCCCGGCTGCAGGAGGATCGCGCCGATCGGCACGTGCCGGAACGTCTCCGCCGTCGTCAGAAAGAGCAGGTCCAGGCCGCCCATGCTCAGGAACATCGCCAGCGCCAGGTACAGCAGGAACTGCCCGACCGTGTCGCCCTCGATGTCCAGCGCGGGGTTGTACACGTTCGCCAGACCCACGCCCATCTGCTGTCCCATGATCAGCCCGCCCAGCTGCACGGCGTAGATCGGCAGCGCCGCCACCAGGCCGATCACCAGCCCGATGAGCGTTTCCGAGATCACGCCCACCCCCAGCGACATCCAGTCCATCCGGATCGCCGCGCCGTTCTGCTGTTCGACCGGGATCGTCGGGTAGATCGCCAGCGCAAAGACGGCGCACACCAGCACACGCAGACGCCCCGGCAGAATCGGGCTCGACACCGCCGGCGCGAACACGAACAGACCCGACAGGCGGAACAGCACCATCAGGAACGGCCCGGCGTGGTTGTACAGCGTTTCCAGTCCGGCCATCGACCCTTCCACCCGTCCCGGCCCGCTCCCCGCACCGCGGGCGTCGGTCCCGCTACCACGACGTGAACATCTCCCGCGTGAACTCGATCAGCCGCGCCACGATCCACGGGATGAGCGCGACCGCCACCAGCACCATCGCGAAGATCTTGGGAACAAACGCGATCGTTTGCTCCTGGATGCTCGTGATCGACTGCAGGATCGAGATGACCAGCCCCACGACGATCCCCGCCGCCAGGATCGGCGCCATGATCTTGAGCGTGATGATCAGCGCATCGATCGCGGTCTGGATCAGCGCATCGTCGGGGTTCATGTCTCAACTTCCTCCGGGCATCCCGCCGACTCCGGCCCAAACGACCAAACGCCCCCCCGACCCACGCAGAGGCCTAGCCCGTCGCGTACCCGGTCATCACCTGCGCCAGTGCCAGCACGTGCTGCGTGCCCGCGTGCCACGCCGCCGTCGCCGTCGGGTGCGTCGTGAAACTCGTCATGAGCGAGCCGACGATGAGCGTCCAGCCGTCGACCAGCACGAACAGCAGCAGCTTGAACGGCATGCTGATGAGCACCGGCGGCAGCATCATCATGCCCATCGAGATGAGCAGGCTCGCGATGACCATGTCGATCACCAGGAACGGCAGGTACACCTTGAACCCGATCAGGAACGCCGTCTTGAGCTCGCTGAGCATGAACGCCGGGATGAGCGACACCATGTCGACGTCGTCGGTCGTCAGTTTGTCCGGCTCGCTCGTGTCGATGCCGCGGTAGTTGAGCATCATGTACACGCTCGACCAGTTCCCCGTCGCCTCGATCTGGTCGAACATGAAGTCGCGGATCGGCCGCCGCGCCCGTTCCCACAAAACGCCGTAGTCGCGCACCTCGCCGTTGTTGTACGGAACGATCGCCTCCTTGTGCAGCCGGTCGAGCGTCGGCGACATCACCACGAGCGTCATGAACAGCGAGAGCCCCAGGATCACCTGCGGCGGCGGCAGTGTCTGCGTGCCCATCGCCTGCTTCACCAGCCCCAGCACCACGACGATCCGCACGAAGCACGTCGTCATGAGCATGATCGACGGCACGAGCGTGATCACCGTCAGGAGAACCATGACGTTGATCGGGCCCGACAGGCCCCCGGTCTCTTTCCCGCCCCCGCTCCCGCCGCCCCCCCCGCCGGCCCCACGCCCGCCCGTTCCGAACATCCCTTCGCTCTGCAGCGCCTCGCTCCCGCCCGCCCGCCCCGACAACGGGTTGAGCGTCGTCAGATCGAGCAGCCCACCGCCCGGCGCACCGCCCGC
>CALMQD010000340.1 GCA_937871415.1 uncultured Phycisphaerales bacterium
CACCCCTTCGACGGAGATCTCGGGATTGCGGTGCCCAATACTGCACGCATGCACGAGCGCGAGGCGCCGCGCTTTTTCGTTTGCGTGGGCCCACAGCGCCATCCCCGCCTGATCCGACTTGGCCTCGGCCTCGGTGTACGCGGCATCGGCCAGGGCGCGAATCTCGCCGAGGCGTACCCGAGCATCGGGTGTTGGCTCGACAAGTTTGGGCTCGGGGTGCGCGGTCTTCAGGTTGCCCTTGCCCGGCTTGAACTCCGCCCACCACCGCGCCCGCTTGAGAATCGCTTTCGGGAGTTCGTGCACATCCACATCCTGGCCGAGCCCGCGGCGGCCGGCCTCGAAGATGAGCATGCGAGCGAAGAAGCCGTTGGAGAGCATCTTCGGCGACAGCGCCTCATAGAAGATGTCTGGGATCGCCGTCCCGAAAAGGCACAGGCACGGCTGATCGATGATGCGAGGCTCCTCGTCGCTGGCCTTGACGCGGAGCGGGTAGATCGTGTTGGCCGAGGTGTACAGCTTCAGCAGCGTCTGCATGATGCCCTCGTAGCGAGGGTCGCGCTTGCTGCCGTACCCGCTAATGGCCTGCATGAGCGTGTCGATCTCGTCGGTCTGAAAGAGCATCACGGGCGTCAGGTGCATCCGGTCCTCGAGGCCTTCGCCGCTCGCGAACCCGTCCGCGACCGCGCCGGCCATGCCCGCGCTCGCGAGGATCCGCTGGTTGACCTTGCGCGGGAAGTCCTTGCCCGTGCCGGTGTTGGCCAGCCCCAGGAGGTAGATCGCGGTGCGGTTGTCCTGCGGATCGCGGACCTTTCGGCCCGCCAGCGCGGCCTGCAGCGCCACCGCGCCGCAGAACGCCAGGACCGGCTCGGGGTAGGGCGCGTTGGCGAGCGTGTAGTCAATGACTTCGTCGATGAAGCCGGGAACACGCAAGAGCGCCGGCGGCACAGGGCCTGGATCGATCGGCGTGGACGGCGGCGGCTCGGCCTGCGGGGGTGTGACCTTGAAGGCGGACAGATCGACATCGCCGGAGTCAGGTTCCGCACCGAATCCCTCGCGCCGCAGCGCTCGGGCGGCCGCCGCGAAGTCACCGTCGTGCTTGAGCAGCGAGTACACGGCGAAGAGCGAGTATCCGCGCCCGTCCTCGAAGGGCGGGGCGTTGGTCGAGAACACATAGAACACGCCGCCCTTGAGCGTGGCGCTGCAGCCGCGGTCCTTGCCGGGGCGGGCCCAGTGCTCGTTCTCGCCCCCGCTCACCCGAGTCCAGCCGTGCTCGACCAATAGGTCCCGGACATCGCCGCGCTGGTTGAAGTCATCGCCCGGCTTCAGTTCGCCGGGGGATGAGGCCGAGGATGCCTTGGGGCGCGGACCATCCTCCACAAGATGCTGGGCCTCGTTGAGCTCCCATGCGCAGGCCAGCAAGCACTCTCGCTCCTCGGATTTGATGACCGGCAACGCGGCAAGATCGCCAGCCTCGAGCACATACCCGTTCGACGGTGCGCACAGGAACATCCCGCCCTCGCCGCGGGTCTCGATCATCGTGGCGACCGCACGCCAACAGCCATCGACACCCTTCCGCGGAGTGAAGCGCTTGCCCGCAACCTCGATCGGATCAGCCCCGGGTGCGTCGAAGGACCGTTGCGCGAGTTTCATGTTGCCGCAGACAGGGTCCGAACACCGGTATGCGACATGGCGACCGCCCGAGGGTGTGGTCTCGACGACAAGGCGATCGATGAGGCCCGGGCACACCGCCTCGACCCGCGCTCGCCACGGCTCGAACGCCACGCCAGCCAGGTCGAAGTCGATCATCTCGAGGTTACCCGAGACGCGTCCGCACACCAGGCACAGATCACGCCGGGCGGGCCCGGCGAACCATCGCGCGTGCTCCGCCGGCGTTGGGAGCCGCGTCTGGTACGACTTCCACGAGCGCAGAGCAACGCGCTTGTCGTCGCCCTCGCGGATCGCCGGCAGTACGCAGAGCCCCGCGGCGGCATATCGCCGGGCCGCGTCCAGGGTTGAGGGCAACGGGAGCGTCATTCGAACGGCACCTCCCACGCCAGCGCTCGGTCGAGCGCTTCGGCGGGAGAGGCATGCACGTGCGCGGTCGTCCGCGGGCAGTTGCGGGCGAACCACATCTGCCGCGCCAGGTCCCGCGACGCGAACGCCATATACACCGGCTTGCCGAGCATGTGCGCCCAGCCGAGCTCGAGCAGCGTGGCGTGGCAGTCCGTGGCATTGATCCACGCAAAGAACAGGTCCGACTCCCTGATCCACTCCATGCACAGCCCCGGCACCACCCAGCGGGGGCGACTATTCACGGGCGCGGGCCACGATGGGCTTGAATCGTGCTGCCCGACGCCCGCGTGCCATCCGACCCACTCGTGGCTCTCGCCGCCGAACGGCACGAAGTGCGGCCCAGTGAAGATGAAACGGCCGCAGTCGATCGGCTGTCCGAACGGCGAGACGCCCAGTTGCGGCACCAGCGGCAATCGCCAGTTGCCCGATCCGTGCATCTTCCCGGCGAGGTACACACGACGCCTGGGCCGGGGACTGGGCGCAGCCGCCACGGCGGATCGGGGCGTCGTGCTGGGCGGGATGGAGGAAAGTGTGCGAGTCGTCATGAAAAGTTCTCCGAGAATCCGACGGATTCGAAGTGACGGCGCAGCGCGGACGTGGCCGCAGCGCCGAGTGAGGGGCGACGGCGGCCATCCGTGGCCGCTTCCAAGAAG
>CALMQD010000341.1 GCA_937871415.1 uncultured Phycisphaerales bacterium
CAATCACGCCCGCGCGCTGCCGACGCATCTTCAGCAGCACGCGCCACCCCCCCACCCCCACTCCCCCTCCCCCCGCACCTCGCGACAAGTACAGCCCCTCCGCGTGCCCGCCCGTGTCGCGCCGCACGCCTTTGAACCGCGCTGGCAGCACGCGCGTGTCGTTCACCACCAGCAAGTCCCCCGCGCGCAGATACTCCGGCAAGTCCCGCACCCGCCGGTGCTCCACAAACGCCGGATCACTCCGCTTGCACACGAGCAGTCTCGCCGCGTCGCGCGGCTCGGCCGGGTGCGTCGCGATGCACTCCGGCGGCAACTCATAGTCGAGTTCGCTCGTGCGCAGGCGCGCCCGCGGCGCGGCGGCGCCGTGCAATGCCTCCCCGAAAGCGTGCGGCGGCGGGGCTGGGTGTCGCGGCTGGTCCACGCCCCATCGTTGCCCCGGTGCAACACCCGCGTTGACCCCACGCCACACCCGCAGCGCAACGCCAGAGCGCGCGAGAACTCGCCGACCGCACCCCTCCGGCCGCGCCGATTCTCGGACTTCGCGCCGGTCCGGGCTTCGCACCCCCTCGGGCATGCGTACCCACGCCTGCTCCTCGATCGCCGGCCACGGCCTGTGGCGCTACCCGCACGCATCGGCTTCGCCGCGCGAGTGCTGGGGCCATCCCCCGGCCCGGTCGCACGGTTGCTGGGGACACGCGCAATGGTCCCGCGCACCACAAGCGTGCGCCGATCCGGGTCAAGCGCGCCACCCGCGCTGCGACGGGGCATCGCACAGCCCGCACGCCCGCGCTCACCATCGCCACGACCACCCCCACGCGCGCCGGGATCACGATTGCCGCGATGGGCGCATCGACTTTGACCGTCACCTCGACGTGGAGAACGACCGCTGGCGCCGCGCAGACCGCGCCTACCAGCCCGCGTTCGGACACCGCCGCGCAGAGCACCACCGCCCCGACCGCGACGGTTTCGATTGCCGCCCGGCTCACCGCAACGATCACAACCTCCACCGGCGCGGCGAGCACGCCGACGCGCCCCGCGCCCGGCACGGGCTCGTCCGCCCGCTGGCCGATGTCAGCCCCGTCCGCCCCAACCGGCACGTACAACTGATCCAGACGATCTACCAGATCCGCCAGGCCATGGGCGGCGGCGTCCTCGACGTGATCGCCTGACCGGGCCGCTCAGGCCCCGGTGCGCCGGACCCAGAACCGGCTTGCACACCCGCAGCGCGCCCGGGGGAACGCCCCGGCAGCGCGCCACACCCCCCCTATTTCCC
The DNA here is from genome assembly GCA_937871415.1 of uncultured Phycisphaerales bacterium. Taxonomy (GTDB): domain Bacteria; phylum Planctomycetota; class Phycisphaerae; order Phycisphaerales; family UBA1924; genus JAHBK01. The sequence continues at coordinate 1,274 of CALMQD010000341.1, forward strand.
TGTCGGCGATCGCGACCGAAGGCTCGGCAAGAGCCTTCTCGCGATCGCTCATGGCGCTTAGACTGGAAGTCCCGCACCGACGCAGCCGGGGGACTTGCCCCTGCCCCCCACCCCCTGCGACACCCTGCTGCAGGCTTCCTGAGGGGTGTTGGAGGGATGCAGGCGGCGGGGGGTTCGTGTGGGGGGGAAGGGGGGCGGGAAGGGGCGTGGGAGGGGGGCGGAAAGGGGGGGCGGGGCCGGAGGTGTCGTCCTATGCCCAGCCATCAACCCGCCGA
>CALMQD010000342.1 GCA_937871415.1 uncultured Phycisphaerales bacterium
TCTCTCCCGCCCCCCCCCCCCCCTGGGCGGGAGAGAGATGAAGGCAAAGGGCGCACAGTCGAAGCGACGGTGCCACCTGGATTTGAAGGCGTGTGCGCTACGGCGCGACGGTCGCGGCGGTGGTGATGGCCGCGAGGGCGGCGTCGGGGGAGAGGTGGTCGACGTCGATGGTGTGGTGGGCGAGGGAGCGGTAGAGGTCGTCGCGGGCGGCGAGGACGTGCTCGATTTCGTCGAGCATGGGGCGGCCGGTGAGGGAGGGGCGGTGCGCGTTGTCGGCGGCGCTCAGGCGTGCGCGCAAGGCCGCGGCCGAGGCGCGGAGGTAGATGATGGAGTTAGAGGAAGAAGAGGAAGAAGAGGAAGGAGAGGAAGGAGAGGAAGGAGCGGGAGTGGATGGGGGCGCAGCGTTCAGGGCGCGGAGGCGGTGGGCGACGCCGGGGGCGGTGGGCGTGCCGCCGCCGAGGGCGAGGATGTAGGGCGTGGGTTGTGCAGCGAGGACGTGTTCGAGTGCGCGGGCTTCGGCGTCGCGGAAGGCCGGCTCACCGGCGGATGCAAACGCCTCCGCGATCGAGGTGATCGGCGCGGGGGGCGGCGAGGCCGTTTGATTCGGTGGATGCTGGATGAATCGGGGGGTGAGGTCGTCGAGGTCGACGAAGGCGCGGGCGGGGCGGAGGGAGGCGGCGAGCGCTCGGCCGAGCGTGGTCTTGCCGCTCCCGCGCAGACCGATCAGGATGATCCGATCGGCGAGCAGCGGGGATTACTCCTTGGCGCGCCCGACGTAGGAGCCGTCGGCGGTGGAGATCTTGATGGTCTCGCCGTTGGCGATGAAGGGCGGGACGCGGGTCTTGAGTCCGGTCTCGCAGGTGGCTTCCTTCAACTGGTTGGTGGCGGTGGCGCCCTTGATGCCGGGTGGGGTGTCGGTGATCTGGAGTTCGACGACGAGGGGGAGTTCGAGGGAGATGGGGTTGCCGTTGTAGCAGAGGACGACGGTCTTGGAGTTGGGGCGGAGGTAGAGGAGGGCGTCGCCGAGGATGTCCTTGGGCATGACGAGCTGGTCGTAGTTCTCGGTGTCCATGAAGGTGGCGCCGGTGGAGTCGGAGAAGAGGTACTCCATCTCGCGCCGGTCGAGGTCGATGACCTCGATTTCCTCGGAGGGCTGGCAGCGTTTCTCGATCTGGCCGCCGGACTGGACGTTCTTGAACTTGACGTTCACGAACGAACGGAGGTTGCCGGGGTTTCGGAACTCGTATCCGGAGACGACCCAGAGCTTGCCGTCCATCCGCACGCCGTAACCGGGTCGAAGATCGATCGCCTTCATGCTGTGCTGGCCCTGAATGAGGAGGAAACGAGAGGGAGAGGCGAATCCGGCGGCTCGTGGCGAGGAGCCTGTCGAGTGGCGGCCGGTCCGACTTTCCCGAAATTGGGCCCAATGCTAGGCTAGCGGCGTGAAGATGCCAACGGACGAAGGAAGGCCGGGCGGGGCGCGGGGGTTCTGGGG
>CALMQD010000343.1 GCA_937871415.1 uncultured Phycisphaerales bacterium
GGGCACCCCACCCCGCCATGCCCACCCGCGACCGCAAACGACGGCACGATTGTCCACTCCACCCCCACCCAGCCCGACGCGGCATACACCAGCGCGAACGCGCACAGAGCCACCCGCGCCTTGACCCCGATCGTCCTGCGCATCACTTCGGACTTCCGTTCTCAACTTTCAGATCCGGCTTCGCCGTTCCCTTCTCGCCCTTCTTCTCTTCCGGCTTCACCCCACTCCCAGTCCCACCTGCCCCACTCCCCCCACTCCCCCCACTGCTCCCCTTCCCCTTCTCGATCGACGCGATCATCAGCCCGTACGTCGCTTCCAACTCGCGGTGCTTCTTCCGGTCCGCTTCCGTCCCGCCCTTCGCGTACAGGTCCGTCAACTCCTGCACCACCATGTACGTCACGCCCCGCGCGTTCCCCGTCCGCGGCAGGCCCTCCAGCGCCCCCTTCAGCCGCGCCTCCACCTGTTCCCGCGTCTGCCCGCCCGCCTGCTCGGCCAGGCGCGTCTCCGCCATCGCCCGCAGCGCCGCACGGATCTGCCGCCACCGATCCTTCTCCGGCAGCATCCGCGCCGCGATCGCTTCGCCCTCGTCGAGCATCGCCAGCGCTTCCGCGTTCTTCCCGCGATACAGGCTCCAGTACGCGATCCCGTCGCGCCAGAAAAGCGCCTCCACGCTCTCCCCCTGCCCCTGCGCCTTGAGTTCGTTGAGCGTCAGTGTCGCGTTGTGAATCCGCAAGTCCTCGACCACCGCAGCCTTGTCCCCCGCCGCGCGGATCATCTGCGGCCCCACCACCGACTCCACCACCGTCAACTGAGGCGACCACGCCCACTCGTTGAGGTGCTTCGCCATGCTGCCACCCATGACGTCGTACGCCGATCCCGCCACCGCCGCCACGAGCGCCTGCCGGCTCCGCTCCACTTCCACGGTCCGTTGCCGCGCGTCCGCCACGTTCTGCGACGCCGCGATCAGTTCTTCCGTGAACCGGGCCTTCAACGTCGCTCGCACCGCCACCACCGTCACGCCCCCGATCGCCACGATCGCCACGAACGTCAGCGCCACCGTCCGCGGCCGGCGCCACGCCAGAAGCCGGAACCGGTGCAGCGCCGAGTTCGGCGCCCACTCGATCGGCCTGTACGCCAGGTAATCCTCCAGGTCGCGCGCAAAGGCCTCCGCCGACGGCTGCCGCTCCACCGGATCCACCGACAGCGCCCGCCGCAGGATGTGCCTCAGGTCCCCGTCCACCCCCTCCAGGCCCTCCAGCGACCGCGCCTTGTTGAGGTTCGCCAGCACCTCCTGCGCCGTGCCCCCGTTCACCATCCGCCCCGTCAACAGGTAATACAGGATCGCGCCCAGCCCGTACACATCCGCCGGTATCGCCCGCGCACCCGGGACCGCCTGCAACAACTCCGGCGCCGCGAACCCCAGCGACCCCACCGGCCTCGCACGCTGCACGGCTTCGCTCCCGTCGCCCAGGTGCGACGCCACGCCGAAGTCGGCCACCTTCGGCACGTGGTCCTTGGTCATCAGCACGTTCGCCGGCTTGAGGTCGCAGTGCACAAGCCCCATCAGGTGCGCCGCGTGCACCCCGCGCGCCACCTTCCGCACGATCTCCGCCGCCTCGCGCCCGCTCATCGGCCCCGACCGCGCCGCGTACACCGTCTCCAGCGACCCCCCTTCCACCAACTCCTGCACCGTGAACGCCCACCCGTCCGGGCACAGCCCGCGGTCGTACACCCGCACCACGTTCACATGCTCGATCCGCCGCGCCCGCGTCGCCTCGTCCGTGTCCAGCCGCGGGTCCGCCGGCGCGTGCCGCTTCACCGCCACGCTCAGCAGGTTCCCGCGCTCGCGCATCGCGTGGTCGTACGCGCGGTACACCGCGCCGTACGACCCGTCCCCGATCTTCGCAGCCAGTTCGTACCGCGCACGCCCCTCCGCCGTCGGCGGCCCGACAAACAGCGGCAACGAAACCTCCGGAGGCCGCCCGCGCTTCTCGCCCGCCCCCCCCGCAGCGCCCAACGAACCGCCCACCGAACCACCCTGCGAACCACCCCGCGATCCGCTCGCCGCGCCGCTCAACACCCCACCCACGCTGCTCCCCAGCGTCGGCCCCGGCCCCACATCCCCCAGCAGCACCGCGCGATGCACCGCCGCGCGCAACTCCGGATGCCGCGACGCCAGTTCCTCCGCCGCCGCAGTCTCCTTCACGCCCCGCAGCGCCGCAGACCGCAGCACGAACTCGATCGCCGCGTCCAGCGCTACCGCCCGCGACCCCAGGTCCGGCACCGCCGCCATGTACCGCTCGAGCGTCACCCCGCGCCCACGCCCCAACTGCTCCCGCGCATCCGCCTCGATCAGGTCCGCCAGTCGATCGTCCGGCGTGCCCGGCGGCACAGGCTCGAACGGCTCGTCGGTCACGCCCAAGTCGTCCGGTTCGCTCGCCATGTTCAACTCCCGTCGCCGCTCGACTCGGCGAATGCGCGCAGCCGCTCGCGGATCGTCTTCCAACGCTGCCGCACCGC
>CALMQD010000344.1 GCA_937871415.1 uncultured Phycisphaerales bacterium
CTGCACAACCGTCGAGCGATGCGCCCGGTGCTCGGTCTCGTCCTTGAACCCCAGCCATGCCGGCGTGGGCGAGCTGGTTCCATCCTCTATGCCGAGCGTGACGATCTCCGGCGGCGGCGGCTGAGGGGGTTCGGGAGTCGGCGGTGGAGGCTGCTCCGGCTCGCGAGCGATCTCGTGCTCGGGTTCCTCCGGCGGACGGGGCGGCGCGGGCTCGTCAAAGGCCAGGCTGAGCGGCGTGCCCGGGCTGCGCCATCGCGTGGAGTCCGCGGGCGATGCGCCGATCGTCGTACGAGAGACGACCGTCACAAAGGCCGCGTGGAGCATCAGCGCCAGGACCGCGGCAAGGGCGAAATAGGAGTGACGGTCTGCCCGCGACATACCGGGAAATCGTAGGGTCAGGCGGGGTGGACCGTTGCGAAGCCGGGACGGATTGAAGCGGCGTTCATGTTCGAGGTTCCGTGTGAGGCCGCGCTACCGGGTGGGGCGGTGGTACTCGCGCCCGCCCCAGCGGATGGGCACCCCCGCTTCCTGCTCGCGTGCCGCGGCTCGCAGGATCCCGGCGACCTGAACCGCCCCCACGGGATAGGCCAGGGCCCAAAGAGCGCCGGTGTGGCCGATGCGGTACGCCACGAGCAATATGGAGTAGAACGCGATCAGGCCGAGCGACCCGGCAGCGACGAGCGCGACGCGCAACCAGCGTCCGGCTTCATCCGCGGGCGTCAGGAGCGGCGTGAACTGCGCCACCCCCAGGAGCACCGCCAGCAGGCAGAGCGCCGGGAGCACGGCGCCGAGGACCACGGTGCGCAGCGCCGCGCGGCGCATGCGGCCCGGTCGGTTGTTGCACGATTCGCGGAAGATCCGCTTCCAGCCGTGCACGAACTCGTCGTAACGCCGGTACATCCGGCAGGAGATCAGCCCATCGGCGATGAACACGCCCGTCGGGTGGTTGAAGCGAGCGGCCTGTCGCGCCAGCTCGACGTCTTCGAGAACTTCCGCGCGCCGCGCCTCGTGCCCGCCGAACGCGAGGTACGCGTCGCGGCGCACCAGGATGAACTGTCCGTTGGCGAAGGGCCGGCGCGCCGGTCGTCCGTCGAGGCTGTTGGCGCGGAGGATCGGGAACTGGCGGACCAGTTCCAGAGTCGCCGCGGGCTGCGCGATGCGTTCGAACGGCTCTTCGTTCGTGAGCGTGCTCAGCAGACTCAGCAGCGCGAGCCCGCGCCGGCTGAGCAGATCGACGGACAGACGCAGGCAGTCGGGCGCGAGGGTCGTATCGGCGTCGATGAAGGCCAGCAGATCGGCGGACTGTGCGGCGGGGGCGTCGTGCACCGCCCGCCACAGCGCGTGCGACTTACCGGCGAAGTCCGGCGGACAGGCGTCGATCTCGAGGATGGAGCATCGGGCCCGTCGCCCGGGCGGCGCCTCGGCCAGAGCCGATTCGAGCACGCGCCGGGTGCCGTCCGTGCACCGGTCGAGCGCGAAGATCCATGAAACGGCGTGCTCGGGGTAGTCCTGCGCGAGCAGCGACAGGGCGACCTCGCGGATGCAGGTTTCCTCGTTGTGCGCGGGCACAATCACACAGAGCGCGGGCGAGCTTTCGGGCGTGGAAGACTGGGATTTCAGCGCCGCCCGCTTCCGCCCGCGAGATGCAGGCGGAATAAACCGCACCGTCCGTACGAACTGAACCCACACAGCGGACCAATAGATGAACTGGGCGCTTGAGCAGGCCAGCAGGATCCACGATACGAGCGAGGTTGTCAGGGATTCACTGGTCAAGTTCGAGGAAAACCCGGTATAAGGAAGGGCACCATGACCGTTGCCGTCCAGAATACCCCGATCGCCACCACGAGCACGCCCCCGAAAGTGAAGCCGGGCTTCGTCTTTGTCATGGGCGCATCCGACACGCGCAAACTCGATGAGTTGGCGCTCAAGAGGTTCGGGATCCCCGGCGCGGTGCTGATGGAGAACGCGGCGCGAGCGCTCGCGGGAGAGACGCTCGAACTCATCCGCGCGCGGCGATCGCCGGACGACCGGGGCGTCCCGAGCGTGCTCGTTCTGTGCGGGCCCGGGAACAACGGCGGCGACGGCTTCGCCGCGGCGCGCCACCTGCACAACGCGGGGGTGCGCGTCTCGCTCCTGCTCACCGCGCCGCTGAGCAAACTCAAGGGCGACGCCGCCCTCAACTGCTCGATCGCCCAGAAAATGGGCCTGGCGATGAACGTGGTCGTGGGCGACGATCCCGCGCCGGCGCTGCAGGCGGCGCTCGCGGCGTGCATGGGCAGGCCCACGGTCGTCATCGACGCGCTGCTGGGCACCGGCACGACCGGCCCCCTGAACGACGTGATCGCGAAACTGGTGAACGCGGCGAACAGTCTGCGCGAGCAGGGAACGCCGATCGTGGCGGCGGACATCCCGACCGGCCTCGATGCCGACAAGGGTGTTCCGACCGGGCCGGTGTGCATCCGAGCGGATGTGACCGTGACGTTCGCCGCCCTCAAAGTCGGGTTCCTGGAGGCCGGCGTG
>CALMQD010000345.1 GCA_937871415.1 uncultured Phycisphaerales bacterium
AGTTCGCGGAGCAGGTCGTTCCCGCCTGCGCGGTCGATGGGACATTCGATGACGGTGACGGGCGCGGCGATGCCGGTGACGAGGTCGCCGACGGCGACGCCGGTGCGCATGTCTCCGAGATCGATGGCGACGAAGCGCATGGGGGGAGGGGAAGGGATTGAGGGATCGAGGGACCAAGGGGGGAAGGCACGAAGCGACGGAGCGAGAGTGGCGGAGTGACGGAGTGGAGAAGTGGCGGAGTGATGACGAGGTGCGCGAGAGCAGTTCGCGCGGCGTCGGCAATTCAATCTCGCCGAGGAGAACGGGACTGGATCGCACAGGTGGACATCGCGTCTGCCTCGATCCCTTGTTCCCTTGATCCCTTGCTCCCTCGATCCCTCGATCCCTTCCTCCCTCAATGCCCGAAGAGGTTTTTCTCGCCGAACATGCCCTTGTCTTCGAAGAAGGCGATGGCTTCGGGGACGCTGCGGAAGATTTTGGTGGCGGTTTCGGTGATGAAGGGCGAGGGGTTTTTCTTGGGCTTCCAGACGACGTAGACCTCTTTGGTGTGCTCCCAGGCGTGCTGGAGTTCGCGTTCGACGCCGCTGGAGAGGCCGGGGATGTCCTTGCCTCCCGCGCCGGGGAGTTCGGGGATGAGGCTGACGATCATGTCGGACTGGTCGATGAGTTTGAAGTCGCGCATGTAGATCTGGCCGTCGATATCGCCGGCGATATCGAGGACCTCGCGGACGCGGACGCGCAGGGGGTTCTTGGGGTCGCCGGATTTGCTGCCGCCGAAGGAGTGGGGCGTGACGTCGAGCCACTCGTCGATCTTGCCCTCCTTGGCCTTGGCCAGGGCGCGGTCGAGGAGGAGTTTCTCGTCGACGTCGCCGGGGTCGAAGGTGATGAAGTGCTCGGCGAGCTGGGCGCGGAAGTCGTCGATCTCCTTGAGGACGTCGGGCATGTCGACGACGTGGCTCATGGGGAAGGAGGGGTAGACCTTGCGCATGGTGGGGCGGCAGGCGAGGCGGAACATGGTGCGGGTGGTGGCGTTGTGCCGGCCGCGGCTGACGATGTAGAAGTTGGTTCCGCCGCCGGCGCCGCCTCCGCCGGGGGCGGCGGTTCCGGTGCTCGCGCCGGAGCCGGGGGCGCCGGCGCGGGCGCCCATGATGGCCTGGCTGAGGAG
>CALMQD010000346.1 GCA_937871415.1 uncultured Phycisphaerales bacterium
GTGGCGGAGTGGCGGAGTGGCGGAGTGGCGGGGTGGAGAAGTGGAGAAGTGGCGGAGTGGAGAGGTGGAGAAGTGGCGGGGTGGAGAGGTGGCGGGGTGAAGCGGTTGAGTCGTGGCGCGGGCGCAGCGGGTTAGAGAATTTCCTTGATGAGGAACTTCTTCATGCCGCGGGGGCCGCGGACGGCGACGACTTCGCCGATGCGGGCTTTGAGGAGTGCTTCGCCGAAGGGGCTGTTGACGGTGGCCTCGACGATATCGGCGGCGTGGGCGCCGGTGGCTTCACCGACGAGGCGGAAGGTCTCGACCTCGTCGACCTCGACGTGAGCGCCGTCGTCTTCGACGCGGACCTCGACGATGCGGACGGTGGCGCCGACGAAGACGACGCCGGTGCTTTTGTGTTTCTCGTCGACGACGCTGACGGAGGCGAGGCGGTCGGAGAGGCGGCGGATCTCGGCCTCCTGGATGCCCTGTTCCTCGCGCGCGGCGTGGTAGTCGCCGTTCTCCTTGAGGTCGCCGAGTTCACGGGCCTCGGCGATGCGTTTGGAGATGACGGGGCGGTTGGCGATGAGGTCGGCCAATCGCTTTTCGAGGAGCTGCTTTTCTTCCTTCGTCACCATTTCCATGGACACACCTCTGAGCCGCGGCTCGCTGGTTGTACGGCGCGTTGTCAATCAAACCGATTCCCCGACCCGCCGGTGCCTGCCCCGTGCCCGATCCGTGCCGCCGGTCCCGTCCGAACAGCCGATGTGTGGCCCCGATTTTCGATCTGGAACTGGGGTTGCCGTGGCGTCGGGGGCGGCGCGATTGCGGCAGGGTTTTCTACGAATGCGGGCGGTGGACGGGTTTACTGATTTCGGTCGGTTTGGGGGGCCGGTTCGTCGCCCGCGTCGGGTTCGACGGGGCTGGAAAGGGATGATAGCCGATCGTGGTCGAAGAAGGCCGCGCTGTCGGGTTCCTCGGGCCCAAGGTCAGGGGGGCAGGCGTCATATTCGGTGTTGGCGGGTGTGGAGGGGGCTCGTCTGGAGAGGAGGGTGGAGTAGAGGCCTGCGGCGCTCCAGACGAGGACCCCCAGGCCGCAGGTGGAGAGGATGGCGACCCACTGCGTGGGTGAGACGGCGCCCTGAGGTCCGGACATGCCGTGTCCGGTGAGGGCGGGGATGGCGGAGAAGATGGAGAGCATGGGCGCCCAGGCGGGGATGGGGGCAACGCCGCCGGAGCGCATGGAGCGCGAGACGTAGAGGGCGTAGACGAGCAGGCCGCCGGCGACGGTGATGAGGATGAGGGCCATCCAGGCGCCGCGTCGACCGAACCAAGCGGGCTGGGTGTTGTGGGGTGGTGAGGCGTGCGTGGGAGAGGCGTGCGGCGGCGAGGCTGGATGCGCTTCGGCGTTGAGCAGGGCGAGGGTGAGGAGCCCGCCGACAAGGTAGACCCAGCCGCCGAGCATGATGGCGAGCGCGGCGACGATGTCGATGGGCCAGCCGGCCATGCCGACGAGGGGGACGACGACCATCCATGCGGGGAGGAGGACGACCAGGACATCGGCGAGGATGGCGGCGGGGATGGCGCGCGCGGGAGAAGGGGCGGCCTGGCTGAGGCGCGTCATGGGCCAGAGGATGGTGGCGCCGGCGGCGATGACGGCGAGCATGATGCGCGCGGCGGGGGCGTATGCGCCGGGGGAGAGGTCGGTGGTCTGGAGCACCCACTGCACGCTGCCGAGGACGGCGACGATGACGTAGATCATCCAGAGGACGGCGAAGAGGCGGGGCTCGCCGCGGCGGTGGGCCCAGGGATCGAGGTGTGCGGGCTTGCGGTGCACGGGGGAGGGTAGATGGACGAACTGCCCAATAGACAAATGAGCAAAGGAGCAAATGACCAAATGACCAAATGGCAAATGACCAAACAAAGGCAGGCAGACTGAGAGTTGTGGGAGGAACCGCGGCGAAAGACGGAACAAAGCCAGCGGTGGACACGCGAGCCGCGAGGACCGTGCCAGACGGAATCGTCGTGCAGACCGTGAGTGGGCGTGGCGCGTGCGTGCGGGTTACCGCCGGCGCGAAGGCGTGCGCTGGCTCTTGGGCCTGGCGTCGGCGGGCTTCCTGGGTTTGGAGGCGGCGGCGTCGTCGGGTCCGATGATGGCGGGATCGGCGACGATGTAGATGCCGTCCTCGGTGCGGCAGTCGAGTTGGGCGCGGCCGGAATCGATGCGGCCGAACCGGGTGTAGATGGAGGCGAGGCGGGCGCGCTTGACCTCGGGGGGCGCCTGTCCGGGGGCGAACTCGCGCGGGCTCTCGCCCCAGGTGATGCGGGTCTGCCAGAGGGTGACGATGGTGAGGGTCCTGTGCTGCTGGTATTCGCTCACGTCGATGCCGGCGACCTGTTCGTATCCGGGCATGGGTCGGAGGAACTCGAGGAGGTGGAGGCCGGCCTGGACGTCGCCGCCGAGCCACTTTTCGCCGAGGGCGGGCGGGGCGAGTTGTGCGCCGAAGATGAGTTTGAGGCGGGACTGATCGGGCTTGTAGACGGGGCTGAGGAGTTCGCCGTCGCGGGTGACGATGCGGTCGTCGGACCCGACGCGGACGGCGGCGAAGGGGACGCGCCACTGGCCGCGGACTTCGATGAGGCCGCTGCCGGAGCGGGAGAGGTGGACCGGAGAGGCGAACCAGCCGGTCTGCATGAGGGCGTGCTGAGCGGCGCGGAGGGACTCGAAGTCGAAGGGGTCGTCGGAGACGAGTTCGTGGACGAGTTTGGTGAGTTCGCGTTGTGAGTCGGGGTCCATCCAGGTGATGGGGCCGGTGACGCCGCGGGCGCGGGCGCGTTTGATGACGTCCTCGGGCATCTCGGGCCAGAGGACGCGGACGGTGACGGGCTTCTTGGAGGCGTCACGGGCGAGGTCGACCATGGGCGCGTGGCCGGCGAAGGCGCCGCCGACGGCGGCGAAGAGGAGGAGGATGCAGGCGACGGCGCCGGCGGCGCGGGAGAGCGCGCGGGGCCTTGCGGGCGCGGGGTCGGCGGGGCGCGTGTCGTGGTG
>CALMQD010000347.1 GCA_937871415.1 uncultured Phycisphaerales bacterium
GCCCTCGCCGGCGTTCAGGGGCCCCTGCGTGCGCGGGCCGAAGCGTCCGCCCCACGCGGCGCGGCTCAGGCCGCGGCGCGACCGCGGGTCCTTCACCCAGAGCATCATCTGCACGTCGTCCTTGAGCGTGCCGTCCTCCAGCCGGAACTCGCCCAGCCGCCGCCCCTCCTCGACGAATCCCATGGAGAGGTAGAGCGCCAGCGCTCGGTGGTTATCGGCGAAGCACCCCAGGCACACCTTCTCGATAGTCGGGTGCGCGCGGGCCCAGTCGACGACCGCCTGCAGCATGAGCCGCCCAAGCCCCACCCCGCGGTGCGTCGAGACGATCCCCAGGCCGAAGTGCCCGTGGTGGGCCATGCGCCGGCGCTCATTGGGCTTGAAGACGATCGAACCCAACGCGACCCCGGGCCGGTCCGCCGGCTCGGCGAGCAGCAGCAGCCCGATCGGCGAGTCGAGGTGCTTGCGGATCCACGCCCGCTCCTCTGCTTCGTCGCGCCGAGCCTCGTCCGGCTGCGTCACGGTGTGCTCGCTCGTCGTGCGGACGTCGAGGTGGCAGGCCGCCAGCGCGGCGACATCGTTCTCTTCCGCCGTGCGGATGACGACGCGCTCACCGTTCTTGAGCGTGCAGTGGATGGGCTCGATGCGGGCCATGCGTGCGTGTGAGTGGGAATCGGTGCGGAAGTGTCGGCGGTCTTGGGAGCCTCGCGGGCCTTGCTTACGCGAGCCCACCGCGCGGCGAGAGCGGACCCAGCGGCGACTCCGGTGCCGCCTCCTGCCCCGGGCCGAAGTCGTGCAGGTCGGGCAGGCCCAGCGCCTCGCCCGTCCTCCCCGGGCTCTCGGTGCTCAGCGACTCCGACGCTTCGCGCATCGCCCGCTTCATGTCGGCGACGGCGGTGCGCAGGCCGGTGAACACCGCGCGGCTGACGATCGCGTGCCCGATGTGCAGTTCGCCCCGGTCGGCCGTCGGTGAAGGGCCGAGCCTTGCTGCGCCCAGCGCGTTGGCGGCGCTCACCATCCGCGCGACCGGACCGACGTTGACGTAGTTGAGCGCGTGCCCCGCGTTGCAGCGCATCGAGGCGTCGACGATCATGAGGGCCGCGTCGCGCACGCGCCGGGTCTGTTCGACCAGGGCGCCGTCGCGGAAATCCCCGCCGCATCGGGCAAAGGCGTGCGCGTAAGGCCCGGTGTGGATCTCGCAGACGTCGGCCCCGGCCTTCGCGGCGGCCTCGACCTGGCGTGCGTCGGCGTCGATGAAGACCGAGACCATGATCCCGGCGTCCTTGAGCGCCCGGACGGCGTCGCGGACGCGCGCTCCGCCGCCGGCGACGTCGAGCCCGCCCTCGGTCGTGACTTCCTGCCGGCCCTCGGGCACGAGCATCGCGGTGTGCGGCGCGTGGGGACGAAGCCGGCGCGCGAACTCGACCATCTCCGGCGTGCAGGCCATCTCGAGGTCGAACTTCACGCGCACGAAGCGCGAGAGCAGTTCGACGTCCCGATCGCCGACATGCCGCCGGTCCTCGCGCAGGTGGACCGTGATGCCGTCGGCCCCGCCGAGTTCGGCCTCGTGCGCCGCGCGAACGGGGTCGGGCTCGGCGGTGTCGACCCGGCGGGTGTCCGCGGCGCCCCCGGCGTGCGCACCGGGCGCGCCCGAGCCCGAACCGGCTCCAGCGCGGTACCGAGCCTGGCGCACCGTGGCGACGTGGTCGATGTTGACGCACAAAAGCGGGGTCATCGTGGTGGAATCGTAGTCGCCGCGCTGAGAGTTACTCGACCGGCACGCCGCCCACGCCGCGAAACTCGCGGGCCCTGATCGGCTTGTGCCAGGGCGCGGGCCGGCGCGACACGCAGAGCGCGACGAGCACCATCGCCAGGTACCACGTCTGCTGATTGACGCTGATGGAGTCGAACAGCCCCGCCGCCGCCAGCCCCACCAGCGCCAGGGGAGGCCCGAAGCGGTCGAGGGCGGTTTCCTGGGTGGCGGCACGGTCGATGGCCCCTTCTGACGTCGCGCCCGCGGCGCGGCGCTGCGGTCTCACGCCCGACACGATCGCGCTTCCCAGCAGCCAGAGCATGATCGCGACGCCGATCGTGCCGGTTGTCGCCGCGACCTGCGGCCACAGCCCGTGCGCGTGGGCGTGCACGCGTGAGCCGCCGCCGGTGATCGGCCCGCGGTGCGGACAGGGGGTCTCAGCAGTCTCCGCCGCTGCGCCCGCTTCTCCGACGACAGTCGGCTCCAGGGCCAGGTGGTGCATCTGTGCCTGGTGATGCACCCAGGCGCGATAGCCCCCCGCGCCGACGCCGACCACCGGGTGGCACCGCCACGCGGCGTAGGCCCACTCCCACATCGCGATGCGCGCGCCGGTGTCGGTGGTGTAGTTGCCGCTCTCCAGCGCGGCGCGCACCTCGTTCACGCCCGCCTCGACGCGCTGGCGCAGCGCGGGCCGGTTCACAAGCCAGGCGGCAATCGACACCGCCGCGACCGCGAGCAGGAACGGCCCGATCCACGCGCGGGCGCCCGAGCCCGGCGCGCGCACGCCGGAAGGCGGGTCCGCGTGCGGGCGTGATCGAAGCGACCCGAGCCGGGAGACCAGCCCCGCCGAAGCGCCCGCGCCCAGGGTGATCGCCCCGCCGATCCAGGCCCCGCGCGTCCCCGTCAGTGCGAGCGCCGCGAGCGCGACGACGACCCCCAGTGCGCCGAACAGACGTTCGCGCACGCTTCTCCCCAGCCACAGGCTCGCGCCGGTAAGCCCCACCAGCGCGCACAGCAGACTGCCGGCGATGACCGGGTCCCACCACCCGCTGTCGCGCCCGGGCAGGCGGTGCCAGGTCAGCGCGTCGACGTGCAGGCGGCGGCCGAGGATGTGCACGCCCTGGCTGGCGACGCCGCAGAACAGCCCCAGCATCACCGCGCGCACCAGCACGGGCCGCCGGTCGAGCACGGGGTAGAGCGCCGGAACGAGCAGCCCGAAGGCCAGCGTGCCCACCTCATCGGTCCCCAGGCGACGGTCTGCCGACCAGAGCAGGCTGAGCGCCAGCCACGCCGACCACGCGACCATCGCCCGCACCACGCCCTCCCACCACAGCGGGCCCAGCACCCGGTGGTGCGTGATCATCCGTACCAGGAAGATCAGGAGCACCGGACCCGCGGCGAATGTCACCGCCGCCGTCGGGAACCCCCCGAGCACGCACGCCGCGATGGCCGCCCATTCGTGCAGGCGCAGGCCGAACGGGTCGGCGGTGCGTTGCCGGGCGAACAGGGCGTCGATCTCGGCGGGCGTTTGGCGGGACCAGGGCACGCCGGGAGCGTACTGGCTCAACGAGGTCCGGAGAGACCCGCTCGGCCCACACCGCCGGATCGGGTCTTGTTCGGAGTTTTGCAACGCCGGGCCGATCCCCGGGTCGTCAAGACGAACGATTCGCGGCCAAACGCCGAATACCCGTGTAGAACTCGTTACCTTGTCCGGTGTCCCCGGCACGGATGGGGCCCGGCGGCCATCGGTGATTGAGGATTCGAGCCCCCGGCGGTGTCCTCTCATCAGTCGGTCTGAAGCTCGCACGATCGGAGACCCCCTTGAACGACATCCACCAACTGCTCCGAAAGGCCGCGTGGCGCCTGGGCGTTGCGAACTTCCTGCTCGC
>CALMQD010000348.1 GCA_937871415.1 uncultured Phycisphaerales bacterium
GCTTTGCCCATGAGTGGGATTATCGGATCAAACCGGCGGGGCCGCAACTGCCCCCGCCGGACTTTCAGAAAGGGCCGGTAAGCGGTCCAAACCCGTCCGAAACGGCGTTTCGCCACAACGGGCCGTGTCGCGGCGGTGCCAGAGCCGCTTGCGGGCGCGAGTCAGCGGTCCGATTGCGTTCGCTCGCCGCGACGGCTACCTTTTCGCGCACATGACCATTCAACCACAGGACATCCTCCGGCTCTCGACCCCGCCGCTGACGCGCGCCGAGGCGAGCTACCTGCCGGAGATCGTGAAGGGGCTGGGAACAACGCTGCGCCACTTCGTGACCAGTTTCGGGCAGGGCCGCACCAGCCGCGCGCTGCAGTACCCCGAGCAGCGCCGCGAGCAGAAGCCGGTGACCGAGGGGGGCCTGGAGGTCCGCAACTTCCGCGGCGTGCACCGCCTGAACCGCGACGAGGCGGGGCGCGTGAAGTGCGTCGCGTGCATGATGTGCCCGACGCTGTGCCCGGCGAACTGCATCCACATCGAGGCCGCGGAAAGCCCGTGGGACGATCGCGAGAAGTACCCGAAGAAGTTCGAGATCGACGAACTGCGCTGCATCTACTGCGGCATGTG
The DNA here is from genome assembly GCA_937871415.1 of uncultured Phycisphaerales bacterium. Taxonomy (GTDB): domain Bacteria; phylum Planctomycetota; class Phycisphaerae; order Phycisphaerales; family UBA1924; genus JAHBK01. The sequence goes on from CALMQD010000348.1 coordinate 619, forward strand.
CGAGGAGGCGTGCCCGGTGGACGCGATCGAACTGACGCCGGAGTATGACATCGTCGGCCTGACGCGCCAGGAGATGGTCTTTGACAAGGACAAACTGCTGAGCGTGTACGACGTGACGATCGAGAAGAAGCCGATGTGATCGGGACGCCCGCAGCCGAGCGACCGTGACGAAAAAACCCCGCGTCGGACGCGGGGTTTCTTGTTGCTTGCGCTTCAGAGAGCCCGGTGATCCACTCAGGCCGCGGGCTTGGCCGACTCAGTCTTGGCCGGCTCGGACTTGGCCGGTTCGGACTTGGCGGCGTCGGCGGGCTTTTTCTTCACGGCGTCTTCGCCGTCGATCTCGCCCTTGGGGATCTCGACCTTCAGGCGCTTGGCCATGGTCTCGAAGGCGTAGGGGTCGTCCTGGGGCTTGGGGTCGAGTTCCTTGCGCATCGAGCCCATCAGCGCGAAGTCCTGGCGGGCCCGGAAGTTCTCGATGGTGACGGGGTTGAGGGCGGTGATCTTGGCGACCACGACGCCGCGGCTCTTGGGGATCGCCACGGCGACGATGCGGTCCATGGCCGGCACTTGGTCGAGCGTCTTGGTCGGGTCGAGTTTCGACGCCGCGGCCAGCACGGCATTGCGGAACGCCTCGGCGTCGATGTCGGGGACATGGACTGCCGTGCCGCTCACGCGGTCGAGCTTGACCGTCGCCTTTTCGATGGGCAGGTCGGAGGCGGCGACGACGCCCACGGTCGGCGGCGCCTTGGCGACGGCCTCGAGCCCCTGCTCGGCGGCCTTTTCGGCCATCGCCGCGGTCTTCTGCTCGAGGCGCCGGAAGCCCTCGATCTGCATCATGTCGCGGATGACGTCCGGGCGGACTTCGTCGACCGAGTCGGGGGGCGACGTGTTGCGGACGTCGGTCACGACCACGTAGTAGCGGTTGCCGGTTGCGCCCGTGAGCGCGTCGCTGGGCATGCCGACCTGGAGGGCGGCGGGGTTCGAACCGGCGAGTTCCTTGACGGCGAAGAGGTACTGCGTCGCGGGGATGCCCCTTCCGCCGCGAGACAGGAACGAGCGCCCGAGGCCCTCGATCGCGCCGACTTTCGACATCGGCATCCATTCGCTCTGGTGGCGCTCGATGACGGGCATGGGGAGCGTGACGCCGGTGGCGTCCTTGACGCGCTGCGTCGCCGCGGCGGAGAGCTGTTCGAGCGTCGGGCGCTTCTGCGCCCAGTCCGCCGGGAGTTTCCAGTAGCGTCCGTCCTGGGGGAAGGCGCGGACGGCCTTGTCGACCTCGGAGCGGATGCCCTGGTCGGCGGCGCGGAAGACGGCCTCGATCTGTTCGCGGCGCAGGTTGTCCTGCAGTTTCATGCGGGCCAGTTCGGGGGTGTCGTCGGTGACCTTGCCGTCGGGGTACTTGCGGAGGAACCGCTTCTGCACCTCGACCGGGTCGACCGTCACGGCCTTCTCGATCGCGGCGCGGTCGAGCATGAGGAACTCGAGCTTCATGCGCGGCGGGAGGGTGTACCCCGCGCCGAACTCGCCGTCGCCGGCCTTCACGTCCTTGTGGGCCGCGAAGAACGCGCCGATCGCCTCGTCGGTGGGACGGTCGATCGAGGGCACCTCGCGGTCGGAGGGAACGAAGACGAAGTCGATGCCGACGGAGTCCTCGATGGACTTGAAGGTCTGGGCCAGCCGCCGGTCGCTGAAGCGCGGGATCATCATCACCAGCGCCCGCATGCGACCGACGCCCTGCAGCCGGGCGAGGGCCTTGGCGCCCTGCTCGGCGGTCATGCGCGACTCGGCGGCGGTGGGCTCCAGCCGTGCCGCGAACTCGGCGGCGAGAGCCTCTTCGCTGATGTCCTGGCCGGTTCGCTTGATCGCGTCGGCGATCTGGCGGGAGATGGCGGGGATGAAGTTGCGCCCGGTGGTCGGCCCGCCGACGAGCCCGGCCTTCTCGGCCTCGGTCGCCAGCATGTACCAGTGGGTGCCGTTCTCGATATTCAGGACGTCCTTGGTGATCCCGTCACCGAAGAGGCGCTTGATGAACTGGAACTCGTTCATCGAGTCGGCCCACTCGGCGTGTGGGACCTTCACCCCGTCGACACGGATCGTGACGCCGCTGGCGGCGCGCTTGCCCAGCTCGGAGATGGTCTGCCCGAGCAGCCAGGCCACCATGAGCAATGAACCCGCGATCACCATGATCCAGGTGTTGTACTTGCGGAGGAACTTGAGCATGGAGCGCCTCGTGGAACAGTGCGCACGCGCCGCGGAGCGAGCCGGAAGAGATAGACCCGGAACGCCCGCGCCGCCGCGCGAAGAAGCCCGAAGACCGACCGGCCTGGATTATCGGTAGAACTCGATGATGAGGTTCGCGTTGACGTCGAAAGGGATCTGGTCCGACGTCGGCAGGGCGACGACGCGCGCGGTGAGCTCGCCCGGGTTGAAGTCGACCCAGCCGGGCACCTCGTGCCCGGAGAGCGACTCCATGTTTTCGCGGAGGAGCTTCTGGATCTTGTCCTTGAACGTGATCACGTCGCCGATCTCGACGCTGTAGGACGGGCGGTCGGTCTTGCGCCCGTTCACGCGGACATGACCGTGCGCCACGATCTGGCGGGCCGCCCAGATCGTGCGGGCGACGCCCATGCGACGCAGGACGTTGTCGAGACGGCACTCGAGCAGGCGCTGGAGCACCTCGCCCGTGTTGCCCTTGGACCGCTCGGACTCGGCGAGGTAACGGCGGAACTGGCGCTCCATGACCGAGTAGTGGGCCTTGAGCTTCTGCTTCTCGTTCATGCGCACGCCGTAGTCGCGCAGACGACGGCCGCGGAAGCCGTGCATGCCGGGGGGCGTGAGCTGGCGCTTGGACGTGTGCTTCGGGTTGTCCTCGATGGGGACGCCGATGCGACGCGAGATGCGGACCTTGGGACCGGTGTAACGGGCCATGCGAACATCCTTCCGTCTGGGACGGCGCTTGGAGCGCCGTCTGAGCCTCGCCGCTTTGCGGGCGGTCCCGGCGCACACGCGCCGGGCCGAACGCGGGGGGGCGGAGCGAGCCTTCGACCGGGACCCGTGACTACGGGGCGGTGCGGCGGCGCAGAGCCGTCGCGAGAAGGGCCGGGCAGTCCCCGAACAAGTGAGGGAGAATGAAAGGCGGGGGTCGGGGACGGGTCAATGCCGGGAATCAGGCCGGCCACCCGACCACAATCCCAACAGCCGCGGCGATCATGAGGCCGAAGACCAGCAGAACGCGGTTGCGCAGCTCGCGCGAGCCGAGCACGGCGACGAGCGCACCTTTGAACGCGAGATTCGAACAGGCGGCGATGAGGATGGCACGCCAGGCGGCGGCGGGCGCGACCTCGCCAGCGCCGGCCATCCGAGCGGCGCTGAGCGTGATGGCGTCCATGTCCGACAGGCCGCTGAAGGCCGCCACGGTGAACAGGCCGGCGGCGCCCGAATGCTCCTTGGCCCACGCGGAGGCGAAGTTGACGATCGCGAAGACGGCGGCGAAGGCCAGGGCGGTGCGGAGTTGCGTCGGGTTGGATGGCGCGGGGGCGTGCGCGAGTCTCGACCGCCCGAGGAGGAGCACACCGGCGCTGAGCAGCAGGCCGACGGCGAGCATGGCGAAAATCGGCGGCGCAAGATCCCAGAAGCGCGCCCTCGACGCGGCGAAGATCTCGACCAGCACGCGCGCGAAGACCACCGTTGAAGCGAGGGTGACGACCAGCCACGCCGCGGGCTCGTTCCCGGGGCCGGCTCGCGATGATCGCGCCTGGGCGGCGGTGGTCGCGGTGCTGGAGATGAGCCCGCCCAGGAGCCCGGCGAGGATGGCGGCGTGGTTGCGGTTGAGGAGTTTGTAGGCGATGTAGGCCGCGAGCCCGATACCGACGACCAGAACGACCATCAACCAGATCTGGTGCGGGTTGAAGGCCCCCAGCGGCCCCATCGGGCGGTCGGGGAGGACCGGGAGGACGACGAACGACACGAGCGCGAACTGCAGGACTGCGCGGTAGTCCTGGTCGGAGATCCGCCCGGCGAAGCGGTGCATCGGGGCCTTGGCGGCCAGGAGGATCGCGGTGACGACTCCGACCGCGGCCGCGACGCCGCGCTCGCCGATGCCGATCATCGCGCCGCAGGCGAACATGACGAGCGCCGCGACCTCGGTGGTGATGCCCGGGCTCGAATCGGCGCGCGGGCGGAGGAAGTTGCCCATGGCGGTGGCGGCGGCCAGAGCGAGCAGCCCGCCGGCGAGGGCCCACCCGCCGAAAGCCTGCGCGAGCTGGCCGCAGAGCGCGCCGAAGATCGTGATGAGGGGGAAGGTGCGGATGCCCGCCAGGGCCGAGTCGGCCCGCTGGCGCTGGATGCCCACGAGCAGCCCGAGGCACAGCGCGATGCCCAGGGAGATCAACGCCTCCGGCGTGTCCATACCTCTACCCTATACCCAATCATGGCCAAGACCCTGACAACCGCTACCACCGAGTTCGAGAAGCTCGACCGCTGCGCCGGGCTGGACCACCGCCCGCGCGTCCTGCTGGGCAAGATGGGGCTGGACGGGCACGACCGGGGCGTCAAAGTCATCGCGCGGGCGCTGCGGGATTCGGGCGTGCACGTGATCTACTCGGGCCTGTGGCAGACGCCGCGTTCGCTGGCGATCTCGGCCCGCGACGAGGACTGCGACGTGATCGCGGCGTCGATGATGTCCAACTCGCACCTGGTCCTGGGGCCGCGGCTGGTGGAGTCTCTGCGGGAACTGGGCCGGTCGGAACTGCCCGTGTACATGGGCGGGATCCTGCCGCAGGAGGACATCCCGACGCTCCTGGCGGGGGGCGTGAGCAAGTGCTTCACGACGGGGACGGGCCTGCTGGACATTGTGGAGGCGGTGCGGGGCGCGGTGAAGCCGTGGACGACGACGATCCCGGGGGCGACGCCGACGGCGCAGCTGGCGCGGGACATCTCGCTCATGCACGCGGGCCGGCCGGTGCGCGCGGGGGTTCAGCGCCGGCGACCCGCGCGGGTCATCGGCGTGACGGGCTCGCCGGGCGCGGGCAAGAGCACGCTGGTGGCGCAGCTGGTGGGCGAGTACACGCGCCGGGCGCAGCCGGAGCCTGCGCTGGGACGGTGCGCGGTGGTCGCCTTCGACCCGATGAGCCCGATCACGTCGGGCGCGCTCCTGGGCGACCGGCTGCGGGTCGACTTCAACAACCTGGGCACCAGCGTCTTCTACCGCTCGCTGGCGATCTCGGGCGAGGACTACCACGCGGTGCCGGAGATCCTCGAACTCATCGGCGGGTGCTATCCCGCCGACGGCAAGGGGGAGCACGCGCCCTTCGACACGGTGTTCATCGAAACTGTCGGCGCGGGACAGAACGAGACCAAGATCCGGCAGTACGTCGACCGCACCGCGGTCGTGCTCACGCCGGGCATGGGCGACGCGGTGCAGATGGACAAGGCGGGCATCCTCGAGATCGCCGACGTCTTCGTCTGCAACAAGGCGGACCACCCGGGCGAGAACGAACTGGTCCGCGACCTCCGGGACGTCGCCGGGCGCAGGCCGATCGTCGAGACGATCGCGACGCGCGGTCAGGGGGTGCCCGAGCTGCTCGCGGCGCTGCTGGACTGAGAGAGCGCTGAGCCGCACACCATGGCCACTCCCGCCGCATCCCGCAAACTTCAGCCCCTGCAGTGCATGGAGATCTGGGGCGGGAACACGACCATCAACAACGGCGTGAGCCTGGCGGGCATCGACTGCTGGGTGTACTCGCGTCCGTTCGGCGGGCGTGAGGCGCATCCGGCCGGCGGCGCCGGAGGGAACACCGGCGGGGGCGCGGACTCCGGCGGCGGCGACATCCACTTCGTCACCAGTTGCGCGATGGGGCGCATGACGCGCCTGGTGGTCGCCGACGTCTCCGGGCACGGCGCGCCGGTGAGCGAACTGGCGGCGTCGCTGCGCCGACTCATGCGCAAGCACTCGAACCACTACGACCAGCGCGTGTTCGTCGGCGCGGTGAACGAACGCTTCTCCGAGATCTTCGCCGACGCGCAGGAAGCCAGCGCCTCGGGCATCTTCGCGACCGGCCTGTTCGGGACGTACTTCGCGCCGACCGACGAACTGACGATCTCCAGCGCCGGGCACCCCCGCCCGCTGCACTACGACGCGCGCCGCGGCGTGTGGAGCGCGATCGACGTTCACGGCGCGCCCGGCGCCCGCCCGGGCCCGTCGAACCTGCCGCTGGGCGTGCTGAGCGAGGCGGGGTACGACCAGCGGACCGTCCGCCTCGGTCGCGACGACCTGGTGCTCGTGTACAGCGATGCGCTGCTCGAGGTCAGACTGCCGGCGTCCGAGGGCGCGGCGGTCGCGCCGGGCGCGCGCCCGAGGGTGCGCATGCTCGGCGAGCAGGGCCTGATCGGGCTCTGCTCGCGCGTGAACCCGCGCGACGCCGACGGGTTCATCGCGTCGCTGCTCGAGCAGTTGCACGCGGCGGCGGAGGGGCGGGAGGGGTTCGACGACGACGTGACGATCCTGCTTCTTCGCCGCAACGACCTCAAGCCGCGCGCGGGGCTGCTGTCGTCGTTCCGAGCCGGGCTCAACCTGCTTCGCGGGATGGCCGACTCGGTCCGGCGCGGGCTGCCGGTGTCGATCCCGGACCTGAGCGCCAAGGCGTTCCTGGGCTCGATGTTCGCGCGGTTCAATACGCCGCAGGACCCGCGGGGCTGAACGCCCCGCCCGCGCGGACGGAAACCCGGTGCGGGCGAACTACGATCGCCGCCCATGGAGCGCGGCGGCACATCGAGTCTCGGCGACGACCGCGGTGGATCGGACCCGAAGGGGCCGAGCACCGGCGCGGCCGATCCGCCCGCGTCGCGTCCCCTGCCCACGAGCGCGGTCGACCCCGCGACGCTCGACCCTTCGCAGGAGAACGGCCTGCCGTCGGCGCGGTCGCTGCGGCGCGGGAGCGCGGGGATCACGCCCGACGGGCGGCTCAGGTCGGGGCGCCTCGCGGGCCTGTCGATGGGCGCGGCGATCCTGACGCTGGCGTGGCCGATCCTCGCCGAATCGTTCCTGGGCTCGCTGGTCGGGCTGACGGACACGTATTTGTCGGCGCAGATCTCCGAGGCGGCGACCGACGCGATCGCCGGCGCTTCGTACGTCATGTGGTTCATCGGGCTGGTGGTCATGTCGGTGGCGTCGGGGGCGACGGCGCTGGTGTCGCGTGCGGTCGGCGCTTCGCGTCTGGCGGTGGCCAACGCCGCGCTCGCGCAGTCGCTGGTGCTCGGGCTGCT
>CALMQD010000349.1 GCA_937871415.1 uncultured Phycisphaerales bacterium
TGGCGAAGGCCGCCACGACTCCCGAACTCAAGGAAGCCTTCTCCTCCCACCTCGAAGAGACGCGAGGGCACGTTGAACGCCTGCAGCAGATCGCCGAGCAGGCGGGCTTCAAGCCCGGCGGCAAGAAGTGCAAGGCCATGGAAGGACTGGTCGCCGAAGGGGCCGAGGTGCTGGAAGAAAAGGGCGAGGACCCAGTGATCGATGCCGCGCTGATCGCGGCCGCCCAGCGTGTGGAGCACTACGAGATCTCCGCGTACGGGACGGCACGCGCAATCGCTGAACAGCTGGGCCTGGATGACGCGGCCGAGCTGCTCCAGGCGACGCTCGACGAGGAAGCGGCCGCGGACGAGAAGCTCACCGAGGTTGCGGAGGCGGGTGTGATGGCCGCGGCCCTGGAGTGCGGACCCGACGAACAGAAGAAGTAACGCGGGCCGGACAGCCGGATGGTCCTTTTCGCCGCCTCGGCCTTGTGCCGGGGCGTTTTTTTGTCCACGCGCAGCGGACCGATCGTGAACGACAACGCGGGCCTTTCGGCCCGCGTGTCGCGTGTCCATGGCTCAACTGACCGGTTCAGGTCAGCCGCAACCGCACGAGCCCCCCGACTTGTTCTGGGAGGCGTGCTCCTTGTTTGTGCCCGCGTCGCCCTTCCCGCCGGCGTGGTGCTTCCGCGGGTCGTCGCTGTTCGAACGGTTGCCGTCCGCGTTCGGGCGCTCGCCCGACGTTCCGGCACGCTGTCCGGGGGTTGCCTCGCCTGATCGCGTCGGCGGTCGCTGGTCGCGCTCGCCCTGGTTGCCCGCGGCGTGCTTCTGGTCCGCCGTGCGATCGGCCTCGCGGCCGGGCTGGTTCTGCATGGTCTTGGGATCCGGAGTGTGAGTCTTGTCCGACATCTGGATGCTCCACGTGACGCGGGAGGGGATTTACGTGTCGGCTCGGTCGCGTCACGATCGGAAACAAACCGACACACTATTCAACACTGTGGATCCGGCCCCTGAATGCTGTGTGAGCAAGCCATGAGTTTCGAGGGAAGCGGAGCGCGATCGTGCCGCGTCAACGTCGCAGACCCACGACGCACAACCGCCCCGTGTCGACCGTCGGGGGACGATCGAACAACGGGGCGGTCGAGACTCGCCCGCGATTGCCGGCGGGATCAGGGCTAGGCCTTCGAAACGGTCTCCGCGCGGCATTCACGGAAGATCCGCTGCGCGGTCTCGCGCCGCTCGCCCTCGGCACGCACGCCGATGAGCGTGCCGCCCTTCTCGATCTCGCCCTCGTAGAACTTCGCCTCGTGCTCGGGGATGCCGAGCCCGACCATGCCGCCGATCAGCCCGCCCGTCACCGCGCCGGCCCCAAGGCCGGCCAGGGCTGCAACGGCCGGACCCGCGGCCAACAGACCCAGCCCGCCGCTGGCGATGGCGCCGACCGCGGTCAGACCGGCGATGAGGCCGACCGTCGCGCCGCCGACACCCGCGCCGACCGCCGCGCCCTCGCCGACTTTCGAGCCCGTCTTCACCGCGAACGCGTCGCGCCGGGTGGAGTCCGGCGCGAGCACGCTGATCTCGGACTCGGTGAATCCCGCCGCGCGCAGGCGCTCGATGGCGAGGGACGCATCCGACATCTGATGAAACACACCGGTCACCAAGGTTGCCATGGGTTGCTCCTTTTCTTGAAAGGCATCGACCGCGACGACCCGACCGGTATCGCCACGCACGACGCTCCATTCAACTTGGAGTCCACAGTGTGGAGCCGCAATAAGTGAGGAATGAACGCACGATCATCGCCGCGGGCGTTCTGTCGCTGCGTGAACGCGGCGGTCCAGGCGTTCTTCCCAGGTCGCGCCGATGCTCGGAGCGCGATGCGGCGACGTCGCTCCATCGCGCGTCAATGCGGCGGCGGGGAATCGCGATCCTGGTCGTCGGGGACGGACTCGTCCTCTTGCGTGCTCATCGCGCGAGCGGCGCGGTTTCCGATCAGCAAGACCAACGACAGCATGCACACGATCGCGCTCAGGATGAACGCGGCGTCGAGCAGGTTGGACCTCGGCGGACCACTGGTACCAAAGAGCCAGATCCCGAGTGCGACCGACACCAGCAGCGACGAAATCGCTGTCAACAACGTGCGTGTTGGTGGAGCTTCCGGGGCTTTCACTGCCGTGATCTCTGTCCTCTGGAAGATGGGATTCGTACAACAGACTATCGTGTCCTGAAGTGAGTCTTCCATGACCCTTGTCTGAGTCTTTGTTCATGGCTCCGCGCCCCGCGCCGAAGCGCGGGAATTGACAGGACCGCCGCTGCGGATGCCGACCCGTCGACACGACGGCTCGTCCTGCGAATCCCGGAGCGCCCCTCAGGCGCTGGCCGAGCCGTCCGACGATCCAGTCGCACCGTCGGCGCCCGGGGCCGCCGCCAGCGGCAGCGTGATCGTGAACTCGCACCCGCCGCCGGTGAGATTCCGCACCGAGATCGAGCCGGCGTGGAGCTCCGCGACGCCCTGGGCGATTTCCAGCCCCAGACCGTGCCCGCGCCCGCGCCTCTGCTCTTCGGTCGCCTGCGAGAACCGGTCGAAGATCTTGGGCAGGAGAGCCTCGGGAATGCCGGGTCCGTGGTCTCGTACGGCGACATGGACCGACTCGCCGCTCGTGCTCACGGTGACCGTCACCACCGAGTCGCGCGGACTGAACTTGATGGCGTTGCGGATGATGTTGTCGAAGACCGTGCGCAGGAGGTCCGGGTTCCCGACCACCGCGATCGGGTCGTCCTCGCCCTCGGGAAGGCGGATCTCGACGCGCACGCCGTACTGCGTCGCCATGCCCTGACAACTGGCGTAGGAGTCGAGCAGCACGTCTCCCACTTCGCAACGCTGAGCCGCGGGCACGTTCGATTTGCCGTGGCGCACGCGCGTGAGCAGGAGAAAGCTGTCCACCATGCGCCCGAGTTTCTCGAGTTCTTCGCTGACCGTGCCGACGAACGCCTGCACTTCCGGGCCGGCCCTCTCGGTCTTGAGGAGCTGCGACTCGGTGAGGATGGTCGCGATCGGCGTCTTGAGTTCGTGCGACACGTTCGACATGAACCGTTCCTGCGCGTGGAAGCCCGCCTCGATGCGTTGGCGTGCCAACTCGAGCTCCCGCTGCACGGCGGCGACCTCCTCCGCGACCGGCAACGCGGGCACCTCGAGGTGCCGACCGATCGACTCCGGCGACAGCTGGCTGGCGACGTGCCGGATCGTCGAGTAGGGCCTGACGGCCACGCCGGCGATTACGTAGGCGCTGACCAGCGTCGCCGCGAGCCCGATCGGGATGCCGATGAGGATGACGCGCTGCACGAGGCGCAGCATCTCCTGGGCGTAGTCGTCGTTGATCGCCGCGACGAGGTAGAAGCGCCGGCCCGAGTTATCGATGAACGGGTGGATCACGCTGCGCGTCGGGTAGCGCGAGGGCGGTTCCATCCGCATCGCGTCCGCGGGCAGCATCGTGAAGATGTTGCGCCCGGTGTTTCGCGCCGACTCCCACATCGAGCCGGGCATGTCGACGCCCGGGCGCTTGCTGCTGGCCACGAGCTGACCCTGCGCGTCGCGCAGATCGATGCGGAACTGGTCCGCGGGGAGCAAGCGCTGGTGCGCCGCCTGGAAGGCCAGGCTCTCGTCGGTGGGTGTCACGACGGGCAGGGTCGACTCGAGCTGCTGAGCGATGTTCTGGACTCGGAGCAGGAGCCGCTGGTTGAAGAAGGAGCGGATGGCCTGCGCCTGGTACAACTGGAACACCAGCGCGAGGGACAACTGCACAACCAGGAAGATCGCGACCATCCACATGGTCAGCCGCAGCCGCAGCGACCCGCGACGGGCCTTGAGATTGAGCGTCGTCAGCAGGTCGGCCATGAGACAGGCAAGGCTCCGGGGCGCCGCCGTTGCAGGCGGCGGGCGGCATCAATACGCCCCTCCCCGGGCGCGGCGCCGGCCCCCGCGCGTCCCGGCGGTCAATCCAGGACGCCGAAACGGTAGCCCGCGTTCTTGACCGTGTGGATGAGCGGGCGCGAGCCGTTGCGGTCGATCTTCTTCCGAAGAGAAGAGATGTACACGTCGATCACGTTGCTGGTGGGTTCGAAGTTCATCTCCCACACGCGTTGACCGATCTGCGTGCGCGACAGCACGCGGTTCTGGTTCCGCATCAGGTACTCCAGCAGCGAGAACTCCCGGGCCGAAAGGTCCCAGTGCTGCTCGCCCCGCGACGCCCGGCGCGTGTAGAGGTCGAGCTCCAGGTCGTCGCACCGAAGCACCTTGCCCTCGGTGGCCTGGCCCCGGCGCAGCAGGGCGCGGATGCGGGCGACCAGTTCCTCGAACTTAAACGGCTTCGCCAGGTAGTCGTCGGCGCCGGCATCGAGGCCCTGCACCTTGTCCTGCGTCGTGCCCAGCGCCGTGAGCATGATGATCGGCGTCGACACCTTCCGGCGCCGCAGATTGCGGCACACCTCGATGCCGTCTCGGTCCGGCAGCATCAGGTCGAGCACGATCACGTCGAACTGCTGACCCGAGGCCAGCTCCTCGCCCTCGAAGCCGCTGTGGCAAACCTCCGCGGCAAACCCCGCCTCCTGCAGGCCGGATTGGATTCCGCGCGCCATCTTCGGATTGTCCTCGACTACGAGCGCTCGCATGGTTCACCTCGGTGGACTCGACCGTACAACTCTCACAAGGCCGCAATCGCGACCGCATCCGTCCGCTTGGGGGGCTCCGCCCGCAATCGCCTCCGTGCGTCACCGACCGCGACGGCCCGCTCACTTTCTCGAACGAAGCACACCAGTA
>CALMQD010000350.1 GCA_937871415.1 uncultured Phycisphaerales bacterium
TCAGCTCTCCAGCGGCGACCGCGAGGCCGGCGGCCTGCCCGAAGTCTTCACCGGCTGCGGCGCGATCATCCGGCGCGACGCCTTCCTCTCCGCCGGCGGGTACGACGCCGCATTCGGCTACTACGCCGAGGAATACGACCTCGCCGCACGCCTCATCCTCATGGGCCTGCGCATCGAGACCGACCTCGCCGCACGCTTCGAACACGCCAAAGTCGGCGCCGGGCGCGACATGGACCTCATCCTCGCGCGCCTCGTCCGCAACAACGCCTGGGTCGCGCAGCGCTACGCCCCCGTCGGCCTCCGGCGAGACGAAATCCGGCGCACCGTCGAACGCTACCGCGCCATCGCCGCGAAAGAACGCGCAGTGGACGGCTTCGACCGCGGCCTGCGCGAGACCCTCCACACCCTCCGCCGCCAGGCCCGGCGCAGCATGAACCCACGCCAGTGGGACCGCTTCACCGGCAAGAGCGCCGCCCGCCGCGGCCTGCTCGCCGCCTTTTCCGGCCAAACCCCCGCCGCGCGGGGCCAGAGCGTCCGCGGCTTCGCCCGCGCCTCGGTCGTCCCCGGCGGGCGGGCGGGCGACGGCGGCACGAAGAACCAGCACCTCATCGTGGAAGCACTCAGCGATATCGGGGTGGAGATCGTCGCGCCGGGCTCAGGCGAAGACGTCCGCGTCGTCGGCACGCTCAGCCCCGGCCCGATGCTCGACGCGCTCGACGGCGCCGGCTCGTTCATGACGCCCACCATCGGCGCGTGGCGTCCCGTCGACTCGCGCCGCGCGCCCGCCGACATTCAGATCGCTCCCGATCGCGCCGCAAGCAAGGCCGCCGGCCTCACCGCTCGCCGATGACCTGCGCCTTGGCGGCCAGGTCCGCCGGCTTCTCGTACCAGAAGGGCCCGAGCGCCAGCGCGTCCATCTTGGTCCGCGCGAAGCACGCGATCGCCTGCTCGGGCGTGTGCACGATGGGCTCGTTCTCGTTGAAACTCGTGTTGAGGATCACCGGGATGCCCGTCCGCTCGCCGAAGGCCTTGATGAGGTCGTAGTACAACTCGTTCTGGTCGCGCCGCACGGTCTGCACGCGCCCGGTGTTGTCCTCGTGGTTCACCGCCGAGAGCCGCTCACGCCACTCCGGGCGCGTCTTGTAGACGATGTTCATGAACGGCACCGGGTGCTTGCCCTCCCAGATGTCGCCCAGGCGTTCTTCGAGCACCGCCGGCGCGAACGGCCGGAACGGCTCGCGGTTCTTGATGCGCGCGTTGAGGATCGCCTTCATGTCCGGCCAGTTCGGGTTCGCCAGGATCGAGCGGTTGCCCAGCGCGCGAGGGCCCCATTCCTCGCGCCCCTGGAACCAGCCGACGATCTTGCCCGAGCAGAACGCGTCGAGCGTCGTCTTGATGAGGTCCTCGCGCGACAGCCGCTTGAACGGCATCCCGCTGGCCTTCACCGCCGCCTCGATCTCCGCGTCGCTGTAGCCCGTGCCCCAGTACGCCTGCGAGACCTCCGGTCCGCGCGTCACGCCCAGTTTGCTGTACAGCACGTAGCACGCCGCGCCCGCGCCCGTGCCGTCGTCGCCCGCCGCCGGGTGGATGTACACCCGGTCCGCCAGGCCCTCCATCACCACACGCCCGTTCGCCACGCCGTTGAGCGCGCACCCGCCCGAGAGCACCAGGTCGCGGCAGCCGGTCTTCTCCACCGCGTGCCGCACGATCTCCATGTAGATCTCTTCGAACCGGCGCTGCGTGCTCGCCGCGATGTCGTGGTCGCGCTGCGTCAGCGGTTCCTTCCGCCCGCGCGCCGGGCCGAACATCTTCTCCAGCCGGTCCGACCACATCTTCGGCATCACGATCTCGCCGTCGACCAGGTTGCCGAACCGGCGCGTCGCCGTGTCCTGGATCTCCGAGTAACTCGTGAACACGTCCGTGTCCATGCGGACGCCCTTCTCCGGGTCCCACGTCACGAGTTTGCGCAACTGCTCGAGGTACACCGGTTGCCCGTAGGCCGCCAGCCCCATCACCTTGTACTCCTCCCCGAACTTGTTGAACCCGATGAACCCGCACATCGCCGTGTAGAAAATCCCCAACGAGTGCGGCGGGTGCGTGCGGTGCAGGATCTGGATCTCCTTGCCCTCGCACTTGGCGATCATCACCGAGCACCAGTCGCCCGAGCCGTCGATCGACACCGCCGCCGCCTTCTCGAAGTTCGAACAGAAGTACGAACTGGCGATGTGCGCCAGGTGGTGCTCGACGTTGTGGGTGTTGAAGCGGCAGTCCGCCTCGTTCACGCCCATCTGCACGTGCAGCGCGTCCGACCGCTCGCGGTTCACGTCGAACCGGATCTTCGCGAGGTTGAAGCCCACACGCGGGTTCTTCGCGATGAACGCCAGCTTCGCGCCCTTGTTCGCGAACGGGTCGCGCGCAAACGCCAGGTCGGTCACGTCGCGGATCGACGCCCCCGCGATCCGCAGCACCTCCTGGATCGCCTGCCTCGGGAAGTCCGAGGAGTGCTTCTTGCGGTTGATCCGCTCCTCGCAGATCGCCGCCACCATCCCGTGCTTGTTCATCAGCACCGCGGACGAGTCGGCGTGGAGGGAGTTCAGGCCAAGGACGAGTGGATCCATGGTCGAGTGCACCAGGTGAGAGGGATCGGAACGGTCAAAGCGGCTCAGCGGAAGGGGATGAGTTTAGCGCCCGCCCCTCGCCGACCGGCCTCCCGCCGATCGATCCGGGGTGAACCCACACGCACCCGTCCCCGCCGGCGAAACACCGATTTCCGCCGCCGGGAAGAGGTTCTATCGGCCAATCGCTCCGCCAAGATGGGGCGTAAAGCCTCCGCCCCGGGGAAGCGCGCTTCATGCGCCAACAGGCGCACCGGAATCTCCGGGACGGCACGAGCCACCGGAATAGGTGCGGCATAACCGCCAGAGGGACCCGGCGATCGCCGCGCCCGACGTCCACACCACCTTCGCCCGTCCGCCCTCAGCCCCGCTTCGGCGCAAGCCGCTCCCGGAACTCCTGCATCGGCGCGACGTGCCAGTCCTCCGCCTGCAGCGCCGCGATCGCCTTCACCGCCGCCTGCATCCCCGGCACCGTCGTGATCATCGGGATCCCGAACTTCACCGCCGCCGAGCGGATCTTCCCCTCGTCCGTCTGCCACCCCGTCCGGCTCGGCGTGTTCAGCACCAACTGCACCTTGCCGTCGGTCATGAAGTCGATGACGTGCGGCCGGACGCCGGCGTCGAGCTTCGGGATCACCGAGCACTCCACGCCGTTCTGCTTCAGGTGCCCGCCCGTGCCGCCCGAGCACAGGATCTGGAACCCCAGCCCCTGCAACTGCCGCGCGATCGCGAGCGCGTGACCCCGGTCCGACTCCTTGACCGACAGGTACACCGCCCCGCTCCGCGGCAGGTGCGTTCCGCCCCCCATCAGCCCCTTGGCGAAGGCCACCGGGAACTGATGATCGATCCCCATCACCTCGCCCGTCGAGCGCATCTCGGGCCCGAGCACCACGTCCACTCCCGGGAACTTCGCGAAGGGGAACACGCTGACCTTCACCGCGTACACCGCGCCCTCGCGCGAGTCGCTCGTGTCCTGCACGCCCAGCTCGTCGAGCGTCCTGCCCATCATCACCCGGGCCGCGAGGTTCGCGAACGGCCTGTGCTTGGCCTTCGAAACAAACGGCACCGTGCGCGACGCGCGCGGGTTGACCTCGAGGATGTAGATCCGGTCGTCCTTGATCGCCAACTGCACGTTCATCAGCCCGTTGACCTTGAGCGCCCCGGCCAGGCTGTGCCCGATCGCGCGGATCCGCTGCACAACCTCCGGGCTCAGGCTCCACGGCGGGATCGTGCACGACGAGTCGCCCGAGTGAATCCCCGCGTGCTCGATGTGCTCCATCACGCCGCAGATCACCGAGCGCGCCGTGTGCCCGGCCTTGTCCCTGCCCGACGGCGGATAGTCCGCCAGCACGTCGACGTCGACCTCGGTCGCGTCCGACAGGAAGCGGTCGATGAGCACCGGCGCATCGTCCAGGTCGCTGATGATCGCGGCCGAGTTCATGTAGTTCGTCAGCGTCCGCTCGTCCGAGCAGATCTCCATCCCGCGCCCGCCCAGCACGTACGACGGACGCACCAGCACGGGATAGCCGATCCGGTCCGCGATCGCCACCGCCTGCGGGATCGTCCGCGCGATGCCCGACGGCGGCTTCTCCAGCCCCAACTGCACCAGCAGCGCGTCGAACCGGTCGCGGTCCTCCGCCAGGTCGATCGAGTCCACGCTCGTGCCGATGATCGGCGCGCCCGCCTTCACCAGGCCCTTCGCCAGGTTCAGCGGCGTCTGCCCGCCGAACTGCACGATCAACCCGTGCACCCGCCCGGACGAGGACTTGAGAGAGCCGCCGTTGAGGCGCTCCACCACGTTCAGCACGTCCTCGAGCGTCAGCGGCTCGAAGAACAGCAGGTTGCTCGTGTCGTAGTCCGTGCTCACCGTCTCCGGGTTCGAGTTGATCATCACGCTCTCGAAGCCCAGGTCACGCGCCGCGAAACTCGCGTGCACGCAGCAGTAGTCGAACTCGATCCCCTGACCGATGCGGTTGGGGCCGCCGCCGAGGATGATCACCTTCTGCTTGTCGCTCACCCGGATCTCGTCGTCGAGCATCGCCCGGCCGTTCACCATCGTCGGGCGCTCGTACGCCGAGTAGAAGTACGGCGTCGCGGCGTCAAACTCCGCCGAGCACGTGTCCACCAGTTTGTACACGGGCTCGACGCCCAGCCGCTTGCGCGACTCGCGCACCTTCAGCACCGTGTCGGGCGTGATGTTGCCCAGGTACAGGTTCGCCAGCTGTGCATCCGAGAAGCCCAGCTGCTTGGCCTTCCACATGAGCTCCGGCGTCACGTTCTCCAGTTCCGCCGCGTCGAGCAGTTCGTCCTCGAACGCCACGATCCGCGCGATGGTGTCGAGGAAGAACCGGTCGATCCGCGTGAGTTCGTGGATCTGCTCGACGTTGTAGCCGAGCTTGAGCGCGTAGCGGATGTAGAACAGCCGCCCCTGGCTCGGCACGCTCAGTTTCCGCTGCAGTTTGTCGTCGGGGATCGGCCACTCGACGACCTCGCCGTCGGCGGTGCGGATCTCGGGGATCACGCCCTCCGCGCCCGACGTCTCGGGGTTCAGGCGCGCGCCCTGCCCCTCGCCCACGGGCAGCGCCGTCGCCGCCGTCGTGTCCCACGGCTCCGAGGCCAGCTGCTGCGCGCCGATCGCGCGCAGCGCCGTCAGCCACTTGTCGTTCTTGTCCAGCCCCAGCCCGAACCGCTTGACCTCCATCGAGCGGATGGCTTTCTGCAGGCTCTCCGCCAGCGTCCGCCCGATCGCCATCCCCTCGCCCACGCTCTTCATCTGCGTCGTCAGCGTCTCGTCCGCCTCGCGGAACTTCTCGAACGTCCAGCGCGGGATCTTCGTCACCACGTAGTCGATCGCCGGCTCGAAGCACGCGCTCGTCGTCCCCGTGATGTCGTTCCGCAGCTCGTCCAGCGTGAACCCCACCGCCAGCTGCGCCGCGATCTTCGCGATCGGGAAGCCCGTCGCCTTGCTCGCCAGCGCGCTCGAACGCGACACGCGCGGGTTCATCTCCACCACCACCATCTCGAAGGGCAGGACCCCGTCCGCGCCCGGCTTGGGGTTCGGGTTCACCGCGAACTGCACGTTGCTCCCGCCCGTCTCGACCCCCACCGCACGCATGATCGCCATCGCGGCGTCACGCATCGCCTGGTATTCCTTGTCCGTCAGCGTCAGGATCGGCGCCACCGTGATCGAATCGCCCGTGTGCACCCCCATCGGGTCCATGTTCTCGATCCCGCACACGATCACGCAGTTGTCCTTGCGGTCGCGCACGACCTCGAGC
Source organism: uncultured Phycisphaerales bacterium (assembly GCA_937871415.1). Lineage (GTDB taxonomy): Bacteria > Planctomycetota > Phycisphaerae > Phycisphaerales > UBA1924 > JAHBK01. Next base: position 5,894 of record CALMQD010000350.1, read on the forward strand.
TCGTACTCCTTCCACCCCAGCACCGACTGGTCGATCTGCACCTGCGTGATCGGGCTCATCCGCAGCCCGCGCTGCACGATCTCCTCGAACTCCTCCTGGTTGTACGCGATCCCGCCCCCGGAGCCCCCGAGCGTGAACGCCGGGCGGATGATCGCCGGCAGCCCGATCTCCTTCAGGAACTCGCGCGCCTCCTCGATCGTCGTCACGGTCTTGGCCTTGGGCATCTTCAGGCCCAGGCCCTCGCAGATCTCCTTGAACGCCTGCCGGTCCTCGGCGCGATGGATCACCTGCCGGTTCGCGCCGATCATCTCGACGCCGAACTCCTTGAGCGTGCCGTTGTCGTAGAGCGCGCAGGCGCAGTTCAGCGCCGTCTGGCCCCCGAGCGTCGGCAGGATCGCGTCGATCCGCGTCGCGCTCGCCCCGACATCCTTCCCGTTCCTCCCCGCCGAGCCCGCGGCCCGCGCGCCCGCGCCGCCGTAGTACTCCGTCTCGATCACCTTCCGCACCGCCTCCGGCGTGATCGGCTCGATGTACGTCCGATCCGAGAACTCCGGGTCGGTCATGATCGTCGCCGGGTTCGAGTTCACCAGGACCACCCGGTACCCCAGCGCCTTGAGCGCCTTGCACGCCTGCGTGCCCGAGTAGTCGAACTCGCACCCCTGCCCGATGACGATCGGCCCGGAGCCCAGGACGAGGATGGTCTTGATGTCGGTGCGCTTGGGCATGCCCGCTCCCAGGGCGAGAGATTCTCGCCGCTCGCCGTGCGGGTTGGACGCTCTCGAGCGGCCACCTTGGCCCTCGGTCCCGCGCCGCGGGCCCTCCTGGCCCGCTCCCGCCGTGCGCAAACTCGCAGACGATAGGGGGCAACCGCCGACCGAGAGTGCTCCCGAACTGAAAATCGCACAAAAGCAACAGCCCCGGCCTTTCGACCGGGGCTGCTCGTTTCACAGTCTGCGGTTCCGCGGCGTCCTCCGCCGACCGAACCGGTCGATCGCCTGCATCAGGCCCGACGACGACGGGCCGCGATCAGCCCGGCCATCGCCAGAACGCCCGCGCCCGCCGGGGCCGGAACGTTGATGTTCACGCGCAGCGAACCCGTCGACTGCGACGTCGACGAAGCGCCGAACGCGTTGCCGAACGTGCCGTTGAAGCCCGTCGCGGCGATGTAGTACGTGCCCGCCGCCAGTTCGCCCGGGGCGAACGACAGCCCGCTCAGCAGGATGTCGTTGTCGAAATCGATGTCATCGTTCGAGTCGATGAGCGCGCCGGCCGAGTTGTACAGCGCGATCTCCGTGTCGTCCGGAGCCCCGAACACGCTGGGGGTCAGCGTCGAACCCAGCGTGTCGATCGACAGCGGGCTCACGCCGTCATACTCGAACGAGTACCAGTGGACTTCCCCGGCCGCGAGCTGGTTCTTCTCCGTCGCCGAGCCGCTCACCGCGCCGAAGTCGTGGAGCGTCGTCGGGGCCGTGATCGCGGCCATGCCGAGCGTGATCGAGATGTTGTTCCAGTTCGCGCTCGAACCGCCGAAGGTCTGCTGCATCTGGAAGAACAGCGGGTCGCCGCCGGTGTAGGGCGTGTCGAGGAACCCGGTCCAGGTCAGGGTCACCGGGTTGCCGTTGCCCGCGCCGTTCGAGGCCGAGCCCGGATCGGCGTAGAACAGCGCGCCGCTCAGCGACGCCTGGTTCGTCAGCGCGAAGATCGCCTCTTCCGACCACGGACCGCCGGAGAGCGCCGACCACTGCACGCTCACGCTGTACGACGTGTACACGCCCGCGGGCGCGCCCGTCAGCGCGACGTTGCTGATCGTGCTCGACACAACCTGGTTGAACGACGGGAACGTGAAGTCCGCCGCCATCGCCTGGGCGCTGAGCGCCGCCCCGGCCAAGAGACCCAAAGTCATCGCCTTACGCATCGTTTCTCTCTCTTCTCTTCCGCCGAGTCTCTCTCGCCGCGCCCGCTCCCGACGGTGGAGCCGCCACGGTGCCGGGCTCGACATTGCGCCCGGTCGGTCAGTGCATCCGGCTTGTCGTTGGAGGCGGCGAGCGGCGACGAACAATCGCGCGCCAATCACTCCCTCTCGCTCCAAGTCGGACCGGCAAACCATACCCCCGGTTAGAGGCGGGTGTTGCAATCTTCTTCGGTTTCAGGGGTTTATGACATCTATTTGGTCAGGGGATTTACTGGCGCACGCCACTCCTCGCGGCGAGATGAGTGGATTTTCACGTCGCCATTTGGCCAACGAAACGTCGACGCATGCCGGGATTCAATCGCGCAGCGCAGAAAAAAGGCCGGAGAACCTCGGTTCCCCGGCCTGGAAAGGCGTGTGCTTCGATGAATCTTCGGGTTCAGCCCGTCAAGCCTTCCCCGTCCCCGCCGTCGCCGTCGACTCCGGGGCCTTCTCCACCGGCACGTCCCGCTGCTCGAAGAACAGGTTCTCCGGCGGCTTGCCGTCCGGGCCCTCTTCCTTCCGCGTCACGCGCAGGTCGCACGGGCGCTTGATGTCCCCCGCCAGCAGCATCTCGCTCAGCGGGTCCTCGATGTACTGACCCACCGCGCGACGCAGCGGCCGGGCGCCGAAGTCCGGGTTGTACCCCTTCTCGATCAGGAAGTCCTTGGCCTTCTGATCCAGTTCGAGGTGGATGCCCTGCTGCATGAGGCGCGACGCCACCTTGCCGACCTCCAGGTCGACGATCGTCACCAGGTCGTCCTTCGTCAGCGGGCGGAACACGATCACGTCGTCCAGACGGTTGATGAACTCGGGCCGGAAGAACCGCTCGATCTCCTTCATCAGGATCGTCTTGATGTTCTCGAAGTTCGACGAGTCCGTCCGCTTGGCGAAGCCGAACCCGCCGCCGCCCTTGATCAGGTCAGCACCGATGTTGCTGGTCATGATCAGGATGGTGTTGCGGAAGTCGACGTGCCGGCCGAACGAGTCGGTGAGGCGTCCCTCTTCCATGATCTGCAGGAGCATGTTGAACACGTCCGGGTGCGCCTTCTCGACCTCGTCGAGCAGGATCACGCTGTACGGGCGCCGGCGGACGCGCTCGGTGAGCTGACCGCCCTCCTCGTACCCGACGTAGCCCGGGGGTGCGCCGACCAGGCGGCTGACGTTGTGCTTCTCCATGTACTCCGACATGTCGAGCACCACCAGCGCATCCTCGTCGCCGAACATGAACTCCGCCAGCGTCTTGGCCACCAGCGTCTTGCCGACGCCCGAGGGGCCGACGAAGATGAACGAGCCCATCGGGCGCTTCGGGTCCTTCAGGCCCGCACGCGCACGCCGGATGCTCTTGCTGATCGCCTTGATCGCGTCGGCCTGGCTGACCACGCGCTTGTGCAGTTCGCGCTCCAGCTCCAGCAGCCGCGCCGCCTCGTCCTTGTCCAGACGCTTGAGCGGCACGCCCGTCATCTTGCTCACGACCTCGGCGATGGTCTCCTCGTCCACCGTGCCCGCGACCTCCTTGCTCTTGTCGCGCCACGCACGCTGGATCTGCTCCTTCTCGCGCCGCTTCTGCTCCGCCTGGTCGCGCAGCTCCGCGGCCTTCTCGTAGTCCGCCGCCTTCACCGCCTCGTCCTTCGCGATCGTCAGGCGCTCGATCTCGCCCTCGAGTTCCGCGAGGTTCGGCGGCTTGGTCATGCTCTTGAGCCGGACGCGCGCGCCCGCCTCGTCGATCACGTCGATCGACTTGTCCGGCTGCACGCGCCCCGAGATGTACCGGTCGCTCAGCTCCACCGCCGCCTTCAGGGCGTCGTCGGTGATCTGCACGCGGTGGTGCTGCTCGTACTTGTCGCGCAGGCCCTTGAGGATCGCGATCGACTGCTCCGCGCTGGGCGGGTCCACCGGGATCGACTGGAACCGGCGTGCCAGCGCCGCGTCCTTCTCGATGTACTTGCGGTACTCGTCGAAGGTCGTCGCGCCGATGCACTGGATCTCGCCGCGCGCCAGCGCCGGCTTGAGCACGTTGCTCGCGTCGATCGCGCCCTCGGCGCCGCCCGCGCCCACCAGCGTGTGCAGCTCGTCGATGAACAGGATCACGTTCTGGGCGCGGCGGACCTCGTTCATCACCGCCTTGATGCGCTCCTCGAACTGCCCGCGGTACTTGGTCCCGGCGACCATCATCGCCAGGTCCAGCACCACCAGGCGCCGGTCGTGCAGAAGGTCCGGCACGTCCGCCGAGACGATCCGCTGCGCCAGTCCCTCGACGATCGCGGTCTTGCCCACGCCCGCCTCGCCCAGCAGCACCGGGCCGTTCTTCGTGCGCCGGCACCGCACCTGCACCAGCCGCTCGATCTCCGTCTCGCGCCCGATCACCGGGTCGAGCTGGTTCTCACGCGCCAGTTCGGTCAGGTCACGCCCGAAACTGTCGAGCGCGGGCGTCTTGCTCTTGCCCTTGCCCTTGCCCTCGCCCGACGCCGAAGCGCCGCCGCCGGCGCCCGCCGGGCCCGC
>CALMQD010000351.1 GCA_937871415.1 uncultured Phycisphaerales bacterium
GCGACGGCTCCCGGCCGGGGCCGGCGTGGTCCCGGCGTTGAGGCCGCCTCCGCTTCCGGCACCCAGGCCGGCGCCGCTCCGCGCCGGGTCGACCTGAAAGAAGCGCTCGAAGACGCGCTCCTGGTGCTGCAGCGGGATCCCGACGCCGCGATCGATGACCTCGAAACGCGCGATGCCGCGGCTCTGGCCGGGCGAGACCTCCTCCTCCTCGACGAGGCGTCCGACGACGCGGATGGGGGTCTGCTCGTGCGCGAACTTCGAGGCGTTCTCGATCAGGTTGCGCAGGATGAGCACGAGGAGTTTGCGATCGGTGACGACCTCGCCGAGTTCGGGCTCGATCTCGAAGGCCAGCGTGAGCCGGCGCTGGGCGCAGACATGCTCGAACTGCTGCGCCAGCACGCGGCGGACGTCTTCGAGCGCGACGCGCTCGCTCGCGACGGGCACCTCCGGGCTCTCGAGGCGCGACAGATCGAGCAGGTCGCGCAGCAGTTCCTCGAGGCGGATCGCGTGCGTCTGCACCATCTTCGCCAGTTTGCGCGACATCGCCGGGTCGTCGTCGATCGCGTCGACGAGCGTCTCCGCCGCGCCGCGGATCGCCGCCACCGGCGTCCGCAGTTCGTGCGACGCGTTGGCGACAAAGTCCGTCTTGACCTGCACCGCCTGGTCGAGTTCGGTCACGTCGCGCAGGACGACCACCGCGCCGAAGATCCCTTCGCCCCACGCCGCCGGCACCGGCAGAGCGGAGACCTGGAAGGTCCGGATGCCCAGCGGCGTCGTCAGGCGTGCCCGCCCGCGGCGCGTCTGACCCGCGCGGGCCGCGCCGTGCATGTCGAGGACCTCGGCCTGCGTGATCACTTCGCGGATCGGCCGCCCCCGCAGTTCCCCGGGCCCCACCTCCAGGATCGCCTCCGCCGAGCGGTTGTACAGAAGGATGCGTTCCTGGTCGTCGGTCGCGATCAGCGGCTCATCCACGGCGTCGATCAGGGCCTCGAGGTTGCGCGTTTTCTTCGCGACTTCCTTGACCTGACGCTCGAAACGCTCCCCGATCTCGTGGAGAAGGCCCCCCAGACCCACCTTCAGAGGGTCGATTTTCTCGGTGGGCGTCGTCGCCGGGCCCGCCCCGCTTCCGCCCGCCACGCCGGTGTCGCGCGCGAGCATGGTTTGGCGTTCGAGAACCCGCCGCGCCTCGATCATCAGGCGCAGGCGCGCGTTGCGCGCGCGCAGCACGGCAAAGCCGAGCACCCCCCCGGCGCCCATAACCCCAAGCGCGACCAGAACGATCCGGATCGGGAGCGACTCGCGCGCCTGCTCGGCGTTCATCCGGGCCAGGTGGGGCCACACCAGCGCGAGCAGCGCCGGCACTCCCACCACCAGCGTCGCGATCAGGATCGGCGCCAGCGAGAGCCCGGCGTCCCAGCGCGAGCCGCCGGACGGGGGAGACTGCGCGGGTTGTGAGGTCTGTGTGCCGGCCACGCTCGGATCAGTATGCCAAGGTGAAGCACGCGGCGGGCGGCCCGGTCCGCCCGTGAGTGGTCCACGCGACTCGCCGGCCGACCCGCGGGCCTCCGCGGGCGCAGCGGGGGGGAGATTCGGGGCGGGTGCTTACAGGCCCGCCGCGTCGATCTCTTCCGCCGCCGCGGCCCCCTCGCGAACCGGCCCGAGCAGGTACCCCACCCCGCGCACAGTCCGGATCATTTCCCCGAGATTTCCGAGCTTTTTGCGGATCGCCGCGATGTGCACGTCGATCGTGCGGGCGGTCACCAGCACGTCCGGCCCCATCGCGTTGTACATCAGGTCGGCACGGGAAACCACGCGCCCCGGCTTGCGCATCAGGGAGATCAGCAGCCGGAACTCGGTCAGGGTCAGTTTCACCGGCGCTTCATCCGCGAACACCTGGTGCGTGGACGTGTCGGCCCGCAGGCGATCGACCTGCAGGACGTCGGTGCTCTCGGCGCTCCCCGCGCGCGACCGGCGCAGGAGCGCCTCGACCCGCGCCAGCAGAACCTTCACCGAGAACGGCTTGGTGACGTAGTCGTCCGCGCCCGACTGAAGGCCCGAGACCTGGTCGATCTCCTCGCCCTTGGCGGTGAGCATGAGGATGGGGATCGTCGCCGTCTTGGGTTGGGTGCGCAGTTGGCGCGCCACCTGCAACCCCGAGAGGCCCGGGAGCATCACGTCGAGCACGATCAGGTGCGGCTGGCTCTCGGTCGCGCGGCGGATCGCGGCTTGCCCGTCATGAACCGCTTCCACCTGGTACCCCGCCTTGCGCAGGTTGTACCCCAGCAGGTCGGCCAGATCGGTTTCATCTTCGACGAGCAGCACCCGAAACATGTCGCAAGCTCCTGTCTTTCAGTCACTTGCGGCGAAGGCCGCGGTCCAGAATCATCCGGGATCCAGTTTTCCGGCGGCCAAGCCGATGGGGGTAGCACGTGAGTGTTCGCCAGACGCGGGCCCGCCGCCCTCGGAAACTGCGAAGTTCACGCGAAGATTGGTAACGGTTTGGTATATGGGGGCTGCGGGGTTCGGGGTGAGGTGCGTTCTGGCTTCAGGAACCGTGTTCCGGGGATGGGTGCCTCGGGAGAGCGTGTGAATTTGCCCGGGCCGGTTTGCATTCGCTAAGTCCGGGCGATAAAGTGCGGCCCTTCGCGTGGGTGCGGTTCTCGGACGGCGATTCGCGCCGACTCCGGCTGCGCCCCGCGGAACACCGGCGGATCTCGGTGGGTTCGAACGCAGTGGATGGGTCTGGATCTCCCGGGGGATGCGGGAAGCACGCACAAGTCGATCCGCGAAGATTCGTGACGAGGGCGGGAATTCGGGCGGAGTTCAGCGTGGATTGTCCGATAAGGGTGTGACTGAGAATCGTTTGCAGCGTTGTACAGCCGGTCGGAAGCGTCAACCGATGGCTGATAACAGATGGGAAGTCCGCGGGTCGGCCTTGGGGGCTTGCCCGGCTGTACGGACGAAGAAACACAGGTGAGACGCACCAACCCGCGTCTCCGAAGCAGGAGTTTCAGAATGAGTCAGGCCAAGCGTCTTGTGTTGCTCACGGGTGCGGCTCTCAGCCTGGGCGCGGCGAGCGTCGCGCAGGCGGACCAGTCCAACGACAACGTCCGGGCGATCGTCAGCGAGATGATGTCCGACGCCGAGACCCGCTCCAGCCTCCTGGCCGGCGGCGACGCCGGGCACGACGGCAAGTTCTTCATCGCGGGTGACGGCTTCCGCCTCAACGTCGGCGGCCAGATCCAGTTCCGCTATCTGCTGAACTTCCGCGACGACGATGTGGCGCCCGCGGACGACTTCTCCAACGGCTTCCAGGCCCGCCGCACGAAGCTCGACTTCAACGGCACCATCAACAAGGACTGGGACTTCCGCGTCCTGGGCGCCTTCAGCCGCGAGGGCGGCGAGTTCGGGCTCGAGGAAGCCTGGGGCCGCTACAACTTCGCCAACGGCGTGAAGTTCCGCTGGGGCC
>CALMQD010000352.1 GCA_937871415.1 uncultured Phycisphaerales bacterium
TACACCTGCTCGTAGCGGTCGATCGCGCCGAATGGCGAGTCGACTTTTTTCTCCACCTTGTCCAGCGGCGCGCCCACGCCCGTGCGCTGATACACCGCGATCTTGCCCCCCGCCGCGCCGCCCGGCACGAAGATGCGCTGCAGCGCCGCGTCGTAGCAGATCACGCCGGCGTCCGCGGGCGCGTCGAGCCGGTTGACCTCCTCCCCCGTCTTGGCATCGAGCACGATGAGTTTGCCCGGGTCCTTGGTCGTCACGAACAAGCGCGCGTTCGCCTCGTCGACCGCGATCGCGCTCGTCGGCGACGCGTCCTTGAGCGGCCACACGCTCTCGATCGTCCCCGTGTCCGGGTCGGCGACCACCACCACCGGGGCCGGTTTCTCCTCGGGCCTGCCGTCCGGGCTGTCGGGCCGCGGCACGTTGATGAACAACCGCCGTTTACCGTCGATCGTTCCGAACGCCACGCCGTCGGCCCGCCCCGGCAGTCGGATCTCGCGGCTCTTCTCTCCCGACAGCACGTCCATCCGGTGCACGCTCATCGCGTGCGACACCCACACCGCCGGCGGAAGCGACGCGTCGTCGAAGATCGGCGGCTCGACCGTCAGACCGTCGGCCTCGCCCAGGAAATCCACCGACCGCTCCGGCTCGAACTCCCCCTTGTCGTTGGCGAGAAACACCCGCACCGAGCCGTCCCCGCCGCACGCCACCGCCAGGCGGCGCTGGTCCGGGAAGTAGGCGACCGCCCGCGGCTCGGGCAACTTGTCGAGCCGCTGAACCGTCTTGTGCGTCGCAAGGTTCTGGATGTACACCGAGCCCGCGCGCACCCCCGTGATGAACACGTAGTACCGCTCCGGATCAAAGGCGATCTTGTCGATCCGGCCGTTCACGCCCGGGATCGCGCTGCGGATGATCATCGGGATCGCGTTGTCCTTCGAGAACTGCGCGTAACTCGGGACGTTGACCCCTTCCGGCGGCTTGGCGAGCGCCCCGCTCCCGCCCGTCGTTAGCCCCAGCGCCGCCGCCACCACGCCCAGCATGCCCGTCCGGTGTGTCCGTGTGCTCATGTCTAATCCTACAGCCCCGGAACCCCGTCGCCGCGTCGATGGTCGGAGCCTCGGGACATTCACCCGCCCGAGCCGGGTCCCGGCGCCAGGTCGGGGTCCCCCAGGTCGTCCTCGCGCAGTTCGCGCGAGACGGTGTACGACCCCGACAGCCACTTGCCCAGGTCCGCCTGGCGTGAACGGTCGTCGGCGAACGGGAAGTGCGGATTCGCGGGCGAAACCGCCCGATGGCTCACCGGGCAGCGCGTCCAGCCGTGCGGCAACGCCGCGCCCAGACGCACGAACGCGTCCACCAGCGCTTCGCCGGGGCTGGGCCAGCCCGGTGCGTTTGTGAGCGCGGGCCGGGCGATCCAGGCATCCGGCAGGCGGAGCGTGACCCGCCGCCGGTCGGCGTGATCCTCGACCCCCTCCATTTCCACGCGCGCGACGTGCGCCGCGTCGAGCGACTCGACCGCGCCCCCGATCCGGCGCGACCACTCGATGACCGCCGCCGTCCCCAGCGCCGCCCGCCCGGCGGTCCGGTCGATCACGTGCTCCCACCCCACGCTCTCGAGTTCATCCTCGCCGCCCAGGCGGTAGGCGTCCACGTGGCTGAGCGTCCCGATTCCCTGCGTGTTGTCCGCGGGGTACTGGTGCACGATCACGTACGTCGGGCTGGCGACGGTCGCCGCGTCAACGCCGAGCGCGCGGCAGAGCCCGCGGACAACACGCGTCTTGCCCGCGCCCAGTTCGCCGTCGAGCGTGACGACGTCCCCCGCGCGGAGCACCCCCGCCAGGACGCTCCCCAGCGCCACGGTCTGCTCTTCACTGCGCGAGACGCACGTCAGTTCCATGCCCGCGGGGCCTTTGTTTCAGAGCTTCCGCAGCGCATCGACCAGGCGGTCGATGTGCTCGCGCGTGTGCGCCGCCGAGATCTGCACGCGCAGACGCGCGTGACCCTCGGGCACCACCGGGTAACCGAAGCCGATGACGAACACGCCCAGTTCCAGCAGCCGTTTCGACATCGCGATCGCCTTCGCCGTGTCGTGCACGATGATCGGACAGATGGCGGTGGGGGACTCGACCACCGTGAACCCCGCGCCGCGGATCTTCTCGCGCGCATACGCCGAGTTGTCCCGCAGGCGCTGCACCCGCTGCGGCTCGCGCTTCAGGATCCTGATCGCCGTTTCCGCGCTCAGCGCCACCGTCACCGGCAGCGCGTTGGAGAACAGCGTCGGTCGCCCGCGCTGCACCAACAGGTCGATCGCCCGGGCGCTCGCCGCCACAAACCCACCCGCGGCCCCGCCCAGCGCCTTGCCCAGCGTGCCGGTCAGGACGTCGATCTTCCCCAACTGGCCCCAGTGCTCGTGCGTGCCCCGCCCCGTCTGGCCCATCACCCCGTGCCCGTGCGAGTCGTCGACCACCAGGATCGCGTTGAACTCATCGCACAGCGCCCGCATCGCCCGGAGGTCGGCGATGTCGCCCTCCATGCTGAAGACGCCGTCGGTCACGACCCAGATCTGCCCGTTGTCCGCCAGGCCCGCGCCCCGGGCCTGCGACAGTTTCTCGCGCAAGCCCCCCGGACCCTCGAGCGTGTTGTGCTTGTACACGCCCCGCGCCACGCCCTTCTTGATCACCCCCGCCAGGCGGATCGAGTCGATGATCGACGCGTGGTTGAGCTCGTCCGACAGGATCAGGTCGCCGTTCTCGCACAGCGTCGGGAACACCGCCTCGTTCGCGTTCCAGCACGAGACGAACGAGTACGACGACTCGAACCCGAAGAACTCAGCGATGGTGCGCTCAAGCGTCTCGTGCGGCGAGAACGTGCCGCAGATGAACCGCACGCTCGCCGTGCCCCCGCCGAATTCTCTGAGCCCGCGGATGCCGGCCTCGACGACCTCGGGGTGGTTGGCCAGCCCCAGGTAGTTGTTGGAGCAGAAGCACAGGCAGTCGCCGAACCCGCGCACGCGGACAACCGCGTCCATCGGCCCCTCGATCGTGCGCAGATGCTTGTACTGCCCGTTCTGGTGCAGTTCCGAGAGGATCCTCTCGGCGCGGACGTCGAACGGATGGCCCCGCGCGTGCGCGGCGGTGCTCGATCGTGCGGGCGCGGTCTGGCTCATCACGGATCCTCCGTACCGCGCGAAACCCTCCGCGCGGCTCATGCTCCCCCGACCGTACGCACCGGCGAGCCCTGCGGCGAGGATTCCAGCCGCACCGCCTCGCGCGGATGCCGCTTGACGCCGAGGTCCCACGTTCCCGTGATCAGCCGTGCACCCTTGGAAAAGACCAGCCACTCCCACACCCAGCCCAGCAGCACGACCAGACGGTTCCGGAACCCGATCAGGTACGCGACGTGCACGCCGCCCCAGAGCAGCCACGCCGGCAGTCCGGTCACGTGCACTCGGCCGATGACGCCCACGGCCCGGGCGCGCCCGATGGTCGCCAGCATCCCCTTGTCCCGATACACGAACGGTCGGCGCGCCGGTGGCGCAACACCCCGCCGCAGGGCGTCGAGTTCGCGCGCTATGAGTTCTCCGACATGACGACCCATCTGGATCGCTCCCGGCGCGATCCCCGGGACCGGCTTCCCCGTGTCCGCGCTGACGGCCGCCGCCAGGTCGCCCGCGACGAACACACGCGGATCTTCCGGCAGCGACAGGTCCGGCCCCACAATGACCCTTCCGCTCCGGTCGCGCTCAGCACCCAGCGTGCCGCCGATGGGCTCCGCCGA
>CALMQD010000353.1 GCA_937871415.1 uncultured Phycisphaerales bacterium
CTGGCGGTCGCTCTGTCCTTCCTGACAATCCCCGGGTGCAACACGACCAAGGGCGTCGGGAAGGACGTGAAAGCGCTCGGTGAAGGCGTCGAGAAGGCCGCGGACGAGAACGGCGCCGACTGACGGGTCACTCCATCGTTGGAATTGAAAAGACTCGAGTACGAACCACTCCGGGAGAACTCAACATGTTGTACTGGGCATTGGTCTTCTTCATTGTCGCCATCGTCGCGGCGCTCTTCGGGTTCGGCGGCATTGCCGCCGGCGCCGCGAGCATCGCCAAGATCCTCTTCATCATCTTCCTCGTGCTTTTCGTGATCTCGCTGCTGCTGGGCCTGGGCCGGCGCGGCAAAAACGTGCTCTAGCGCCGGGCATCGGCCCTTCATCAACACCCTCGGAGACTCACCGTGAACAACAAGACGCACACCGCCGGCAGGACACACCACACCGACGACCACGCCCCGCGGCACGGCGCCGATTCGAGCGCCGGCCGGGCCGCGCTGGGCCACTCCGCATCCGCCGAAGTCGGAGAGTTCCGCGATGAACTCTCGACGCTCCGCGAGAACGTGCGCGAGAGCGCGCACACGATCGCCGAGGGCGGCGTACGAGTGGCCCGCTCGGCCGGCGCCGCCCTGCGCCACACCGCCGAAGACGTGAGCCACGAGGGCTCCGTTCGTCTCAAGAAGGCGACGAAGTCCGCGAGCAAGGCAATCGCCGACCACCCGTTTACCGCGGTGGGGATCGCCGCGCTCGCCGGCGTCGCGCTCTCCGGCGGCTACTTCATGCTCCGCCGGCGCGGACGCTGAACCCTGACCCCCGCACTATCCGGCTCAGGTACCGACCGTCCGCCGTCATGAAAGACCGCGCGGTCGGATCGACGGGAACGCACTCGCTTCTCACCCCGGAACACCCGGCGCGCGACCGGGTGCTCAACGGGCGGCGTTGGCACTTGCGTGCTCTCCCTCCATGCACTCGCGCACACAAGGAATCGTCCCATGAAGAACCAACTGGTGGCAACGTGTCTGGCCGCGGCTGCCCTGGGTATCGGCGGCTGCAACAACAATCAGACGCACGATGGGTCCACGCCGGCGACGGTGCGGATCGAGGCGTCGCAGCGCGAGATCGTTGCGGGCGAGATCGTGACGCTCATCGCCCGAACGAAGGACACCTACGGACGCGACGCCGAGGTCCGCTGGTCGTCGACCGCCGGGAAGCTCAGCACCGAGCAGGACGGGCGCGTTGCTCGCATCCGGTTCGATGAGGTCGGCACGTACACCGTCAAGGCGACGCTGTGGGTCGATGGGCGTGAGGTGGAGTCGGACATGGTCGAGGTGCGGGTCCGCCCGGTCAGTTGACCCACTCGATTTGTGCCGCTCCACCCTACGACCTCTGCCTGCACGGACAGGCCGCCCCACGGGCAACCATTGGGCCCGTGGGAGCGGCCTTTTGTCTCGCGCGTCTTCGTGCTCGCAGCTTGCCACCCCGGCAGCCCGAGT
>CALMQD010000354.1 GCA_937871415.1 uncultured Phycisphaerales bacterium
CCGACAGGGCCCGAAGTCTAGGCCGGGGTTGTTCCGACGGCGGGGGGCCGATCAGGGCTCGGCGGCGGTTCGCGGGTCAAAAAAACGCCGGCACCCACGCAAGCATGGGTGCCGGTCGGGAGACGTTGAATGCGAGCCTGAAATGCGAGCCTGGGGTGCCGGAGCGACCCTCGGTGCGGCGTCACTGACGGATGTCGAGTCGGCGGGAGAGGTTCCAGGCCGCGGCGCTGAGTTTCTCGGGCGACTCGTAGGTGCCGTTCTCGATCTCGGAGCGCACGCGGTCGACGAGGTCCTGGCGGATCTCGTCGGCGCCGCGGGAGGCGTTGACCGCGTCGGTGTTGAGCAACGCGGCAATCGCGCGGGCGCGTTCCGAGAGTTCGACGGAATCGGCGCTTCGCCCGGGCGTCTTGGGCTCGACCTGTGCCGGCTGCGACGGGCGGGCGCTGATTTCGCTCGGGGTCCCGGTCGAGCAGGTGCGGCAGACGTTGGAGGAGATGGAAGAGAGGTCCGACATGCGAGATCGATCCTTCGAAAGTGTGCCCCGGGAAGGGCGCAAGGCCACAAACCCGGGATCGCGCGCCGGGCGTTTCTTGCGGCCCGTCGCGTCAACCAGCGGTCCTTCGCGCACCCCGATGAGCGAGTCCATGCCCATCGGAACCGGTACAAGTTCTCTCTCGAACGACTCTCCGACCCGCCGAGCACACGGTGAAGCGTGTCTCTCCTCTCACCCCTTGCTCACCGCGCTTCCGCCCGACGCCTCAGCCGAGTCGTGAACTCGCCGAGGTGGCGCCATCCTGGCGGTATGCTTATCGACGGTCGCTGAGTCCGAGCATGAAACAATCTTGACCAAATACCGAACAAGGATTTGTAACGTGTTTGATATCAAGTATTTACAGAACTCGTTGCGGAACGGACTCTGGGCCATGGCGGTGGGCGCGGCGCTCGGGCTGGTGGGGGGTGGTGCTCGCGCCTGGGCCGGCACGGACCCCAAGCCCAGCAAGGAAATGCAGGAAGAGGCTCGCAAACTCTTCGGCAAGGACCGCAAGGACAAGCCGAGCGATTCGGAAGCGAACGCCGCCAGCCGTCAGTGGTGCATCGTGCTCCTGACCCTGCGCGACGACGACCGGGACAAGGCGGCTCCGCTGGCGCTCGACCAGATCCGGGGCAAGGGGCGGGTTCCCGAGGCCTACGTCGATCGGCGCGCCGCCGCAACACTCATCGCCTGCGGGAAGTTCGATGCGCCCGACAGCCCGGAGGCCGAGCGCGAGTTGCAGCGCATCCGCTCGATCGAGGTCGACGGGCTGCGTCCGTACGCGTACGCGGTGCTCTGCCCGCCGGAGATCAAGACGCCGATCGGGAGCATGCCCGAGTACAACCTGCTGCAGGCCAAGGTGCAGTTCGGCGAGCACGCGCTGCAGACGCTCCAGGTCGCCGTCTACGGCCGTGACGACCTGAAGAACCCGACGGAGAAGGACCTGAAGGAGTGCCGCGACAAGGCCGAGGAGTACTGCGCTCAGCTGCGCCGCGAGGGCGAGGTCGCGTACTACTACCACGGGCCGCGCCGCTCGATGGTGACCATCGGGGTCTTCGATCAGTCGGACTATGACGCGCAGGTGCCGGGGTACAACTCGGCGCGCCTCGCGGACACGAAGAAGCGGCACCCGTACAACCTGTACAACGGCGCGGCGATCCGCGAGAAGCGCCCGGGCGACAAGGACGGGCGACTGCAGCCGTCGATGCTCGTCAAGATCCCCGACCCCCCTCCGGGCGCAGACAGCAAGAAGCCGGGCGAGGGCGATACCTCGCAGGACCGCAAGCCCGTCAAACTCGCGCCGCCGCGCTGAACGCGAGAGTCCTCTCGCTCGTTGATTTCAGGCGGGAGGGCCCAGCAGCGCGACGTCGATCGGCGTGCCGCACTCGGGGCACGATTCGTGCGCGCAGCTCCGCAGGTCGTAGCGGCAGACGGTGCAGTGTCCCTTGGGGACGGCGCGGCGGCGCACGTACACCGCGCCCCAGAGCGCTCCCGACCCCGCCAGCGGCCAGAGCATGATTGACAACAGCGCCGCGGACTCCGAGATCGACACGGTGCCGGGCAGGAAGGGGAG
>CALMQD010000355.1 GCA_937871415.1 uncultured Phycisphaerales bacterium
CCTTCGGCGACCTGCGCGACCGGTTCGAGCGGAAAGCGGTGTACGCCGCGGCGGGGGCCCCCTTCGCCGGCGATGGCTTCGCGGTCAACTCCTCCAACTCGGAGGTCAACCTGGATCACCTGCTCACGCCCGAGGCCAAGTCGCGCGCGATCGAATGGCTCGACCGGAGCGGCCTGGGGAATCGGCGGGTCAACTACCGCCTGCGCGACTGGGCCTTCTCGCGCCAGCGGTACTGGGGCGAGCCGTTCCCGATCGTCTACGACCAGCAGGGTCGGCACTACCCGGTGAGCGATCAGGCGCTCCCCGTGGTCCTGCCGGAACTGAGCGACTACGCGCCCATCGAGAGCGACGACCCGATGCCGCTGCTCGCGAAGGCGACGGCGTGGCTGAACACCACCGCGGGCGAGGCCGGCGTCGATCCGGCGCTCCTGCCGCCCGAGACGCCCGTGCGCCGCGAGGCCAACACGATGCCGGGCTCCGCGGGATCGAGCTGGTACTTCCTGCGGTATTGCGACGCGCGGAACGACCAGCGGTTCGTGTCGCGCGAGGCCGAGCGGTACTGGATGGGCGGCGGACGCTCGCCGGGCGTGGATCTCTACCTGGGCGGGCCCGAGCACGCGGTGGGTCACCTGCTCTACTCGCGGTTCTGGCAGAAACTGCTGTTCGATCTGGGCGAGGTCTCGTCGATCGAGCCGTTCCACCGGCTCTTCCACCAGGGCATGATCACGAGTTACGCCTACCAGCGCGCCGACAAGCGCCTGGTGCCGGTAGACGGGGTGGACGAGCCGCGCGAAGGCGAGTTCGTCGAGCGCTCCACCGGCGAGCGGCTGACGCCGATCGTCGCGAAGATGTCCAAGAGCCTCAAGAACGTCGTCAACCCCGACGACATCATCGAGCAGTTCGGGGCCGACACCTTCCGCCTGTACGAGATGTACATGGGGCCTCTGGAGGCCAGCAAGCCCTGGAACACGAAGGACACGGTCGGCTGCTTCCGATTCCTGCAGCGCGCGTGGCGGCTGGCGATCGATGAACAGACGGGCGAGATGCGTCTGCGCGACACCCCGGACCCCAGGGTCGAGAAACTCCTGCACCGCATGGTCGCCAAGATCGACGCCGACATCCCGCGCTTGGCGCTCAACACCGCCATCGCCGCGATGTTCGAGTTCGTGAACGCGGCGACCGGCAGCGCGGCCGCCACGGGCGGAAGCGGCTCCGGCGCGGGCGGAGGCGGGGCTCTGACACGCCGGCAACTCGAGTGGTTCGCGCTGGCGATTGCGCCCTTCGCGCCGCACATGGCCGAGGAGTTCTGGTCGCGCCTGGGTCACCCCGGCTCGCTCGCCTACCACCCGTTCCCGACGCCGGACCCCCAGATGCTCGTCGACGACGAAGTCGAAGTGCCGGTGCAGGTCAACGGCAAGGTACGGACGAAGATCATGGTGCCCGCCGGTGCGGACAAGAGCGCCATGGAGCGCATCGCGCTCGAAGATCCGCGGGTGCGCGAACTGCTCGCCGGCGCAGCGCCGAAGAAGGTCATCGTGGTGCCGGGCAAGATGGTCAACCTCGTCGTGTGAGCGGTTTCAGCCGCGGGGTGATCGGACCCGGTCCGGACCAGCGGAATCGTTCGAATCCGTACTTCAGATCTGCGTGCGCATGTTTTCGGCGCAAGCCCATCCGCCCGCTCGGTGCAATCGGCGCGGCTTCACGCGCCGGATCGAGAACCTCGCCGCCGCGGGTCATGCCGCCGGAGCGTCGGGCCAATGACCCTCCGCTTGCCCGACCCATGGTCGGGCCAAAGGAGGCAGCATGCACGACCCGCAGAACTCCGTCGGCTCATTTTCCGCCAACAGCCCCACGTCCAGTAACGGTTTCAGCCGCCCCGTTTCGCCCGGAGTGCCCGAGGCCTCGACAAACGCGGCAGCCCACGGAACCCGTCCGGGCTCGTATGTTCACTCGGCAACCCACGGCGGCCACGATGCGTTCCTGAACCCGCCCGCGAAGGCCAACAACAAGGCCGCAATGATCGGCGGCATCGCCGTCGGGGCCGGGCTCCTGGTGGTTGGTGCCGGGCTCTTCCTGGGCGGGACCTCGAGGTCCCCGGCGCCGGCAACCGCCGCGCCCGCCAACGACTTCTTCACCCAGCAGCGACAGGTGATGAACGAGGCGATGGACATGGCCCGCCAGGCGCAGCAGATGCAGCGCGAGCACCTGGAGCGCATGCGACAGGCGATGGAAGAGTCGCGCGAGGACTACCGCCCCAGCGACGGCTGGGCGTCGAGCGGCTCGGACTGGCCGAACTCGTCGGGCCAGTAAGCCGCGGCGACGGCCGTCACGGTTGACCCTCACGAAAAAAGGCACCGGGCGCTCGGCCCGGTGCCTTGGTCGTTTCCTTGAAAGCCGCGAGGCTGCGCGGGTTACTTGGCCATGAGCGCCGCCTGCGCCGCGGCGAGGCGGGCGATGGGCACGCGGAACGGCGAGCAGGAGACATAGTCCATGCCGACCTTGTGGAAGAAGTGGACGCTCTTGGGATCGCCGCCGTGCTCGCCGCAGATGCCGATCTTGAGCGTCGAGCTCACCGAGCGGCCCTTCTCGATCGCCATGGCGACGAGCTGGCCGACGCCGGTGCGGTCGATGGACTGGAAGGGATCGACTTCCAGCAGGTCCTTCTGGAGGTAGTCGGGGAGGAAGGTGTTGATGTCGTCGCGCGAGAATCCGAAGGTCATCTGGGTGAGGTCGTTGGTGCCGAAGGAGAAGAAGTCGGCCTTCTCGGCGATCTCATCGGCGGTCAGCGCGGCACGCGGCACCTCGATCATCGTGCCGATCTTGATGTCCAGTCGCGGCTTGTAGTCCTGCTCGGCCTTGACCTTGGCGATGGTCTCCTCGGTGAGCCGGCGGAGGTATTCGAGTTCCTTCTGCGTGCCCACCAGGGGGATCATGATCTCCGGCAGCGCCTTGATCTTCGAGCGGATGCACTCGATGGTCGCCTCGGTGATCGCCGTGACCTGCATGCGCAGGATCTCCGGGTAGGTGACGCACAGGCGGCAGCCGCGGTGCCCGAGCATGGGGTTCATCTCGTGCAACTGGCCGACGCGCTGCTTGACCTTCTCCAGGCTCATGTTCATCGCCCGGGCCAGCTCGTTCTGGCTCTTGTCGTCGTGGGGCAGGAACTCGTGCAGCGGCGGGTCGATGAGGCGGATCGTGACCGGGTAGCCCTTCATCGCCGACAGGATGCCGACGAAGTCGTCGCGCTGGAAGGGGAGGAGTTCGGCCAGCGCCTTCTCGCGCTGCTCGGTGGTCTCGGCGAGGATCATCTTCCGCATGCTCTTGATGCGGTCGCCCTCGAAGAACATGTGCTCGGTGCGTGTGAGGCCGATGCCCTGGGCGCCGAAGTCGCGGGCGCGCTGCGCATCCGCGGGCGTGTCGGCGTTGGTGCGCACGCCCATCGTGCGGTACTTGTCGCTCCAGCGCATGACCTTCGAGAAATCGCCGGAGAGCTTGGCCTCGACGGTGGAGAGCGCGCCCTGGATCACCTCGCCCGTCGAACCGTCGAGCGAGATCACGTCCTCACGGGTAAAGACGCGTCCGCTCGCCGTGAAAGTCCCCTTGGCGGCGTCGATCATCACCTCGCCGGCGCCCGCGACGCAGCACTTGCCCCACCCCCGGGCGACGACCGCCGCGTGGCTGGTCATGCCGCCGGTGCTGGTGAGGATGCCGGCGGCCAGGTGCATGCCCTCGACGTCCTCCGGGCTGGTCTCCTTGCGGACGAGGATGACCTTCTCGCCGTTGCGTGCGCGGCGCACGGCCTCCTCGGCCGTGAACGCGGGTTTGCCGACCGCCGCGCCGGGAGAGGCCGGCAGCCCGCGCGCCAGCACCCGGGCCACCTTCTTGGCCGTGGGGTCGAAGCTCGGGAGCAGCAGCTGCACGAGGTCGCCGGCGGGGATGCGCAGCAGCGCCTGCTTCTCGTCGATGAGGCGCTCGTTGACCATGTCGCAGGCGATCTTGACCGCGGCGGCGCCGGTGCGCTTGCCCGTGCGGGTCTGGAGCATGTAGAGCGTGCCGCGCTCGATGGTGAACTCGATGTCCTGCATCTCGCGGTAGTGCTTCTCCAGCACGTTCTTGATCTTGATGAGCTGGTCGTAGACCTTCTTGTTCCACTTGGGCATCTCGGAGACGTGCTTGGGCGTGCGGATGCCCGCGACCACGTCCTCGCCCTGCGCGTTGATGAGGAACTCGCCGTAGAAGACGTTGTCGCCGGTCGAGGGGTTGCGGGTGAAGGCCACGCCCGTGCCCGAGTCGTCGCCCATGTTGCCGAAGACCATGCTCTGGACGTTCACCGCCGTGCCCACCAGGCCCGAGATGCTGTTGATGCGCCGGTAGGCGAGCGCGCGGTCGGCGTTCCAGGAGCGGAAGACGGCCTCGATCGCCAGTTCGAGCTGCTTGAAGGGGTTCTGCGGGAAGTCCTCGCCGACGTACCGGCGGTACACGGCCTTGTAGGTCTCGCAGAGCTCGACGATGCCGTCGACCGGCACGTCGGTGTCGCTCTGGGCGCGGTACTTCTTCTTGATCTCGTCGAACTTCTTCTCGAAGTGCTCGTGGTCGACGCCCATGACCACGTCGCCGAACATGTTGATGAGCCGCCGGTAGGCGTCGTACGCGAAGCGCTTGTTCTTGGTGATCGCCGCCAGGCCCTCCGTCGCCGCGTCGGTCAGGCCCAGGTTGAGGATCGTGTCCATCATGCCGGGCATGGAGACCGCGGCGCCGGAGCGGACCGACACCAGCAGCGGGTTGTGCACGTCGCCGAACTTCTTGCCGGTCTCCTTCTCCAGCATCGCGACGTTCTTCTGCACTTCGTTCATCAGGCCGTGCGGCAGGCGCTTGCCGGCCTTGTAGTACATCGCGCACACGTCGGTGGTGATCGTGAAGCCCGGCGGGACGGGCAGGCCGATGCTCGTCATGTCGGCGAGGTTCGCGCCCTTGCCGCCGAGGATGAGCTTCATGTCGTTGC
>CALMQD010000356.1 GCA_937871415.1 uncultured Phycisphaerales bacterium
ACGAGCGTCGACGCCCACTGGCGATCGAACACGCCGTCGATCTCCTCCGCCGCCTTGTGGGCGGTCGGCTCCGGACCGTCCACGGCGCGGACGGGTCCGGCGGTCTCGGCCACGCTCCCGCCGTGCTCTCCGAGCGGCACAGCCTGGTCGATCGCCGCCTTCAGTCGACCGGATCGATACCGGTCGATGAGGTAGTTCCGGAGCGCCTGTTTCAGGAACGATCGGAAGCGTCCTCGCGTTGGGTCGGCCTTCGACAACAGATCGCGTCCAAGCACCACCGAGACCAGGAAGTCCTGGGTCAGGTCGGAGGCGTCGTGCGATGAGAAGCCGCGGCGACGGATGAAGGCGTACACCGGGGCCCAGTACAGACGCAGCAAGCGCTCGAGGACATGACGATCACCGCGCGCGTCGACGATCATTCCCCAGGCGGTGGTCGCGAATCCCGCGTTGGTCTGGTGCGATTCCAAGAGCGGTTCTCATCCTTGAGCGGCAGAGTTCGGACACTCCGGCGCGTGCCGGAGTTCAGGAAACTCCGGCCCCAATGTTGCATGCGCCGCGCACGGCCCGGTGGTTGCACCGCAACCGGATTGACCGCGGAGCAGAGTATAGTGATTCCTTCGGGGGTTCTCGGAGCGGATCGTGGCCAAGACTCAGCGAAAACCCGGGGCACCTCGCGACCGTTCCGAGCGTGCCAAGGCGATCATCGGCATGGTCCATGTGCCCGCGCTCCCCGGCACGCCGGCCTGGAAGGGGCGCGGCGGAGCGGCCCTCGGCGCCGCGCTCGACCGCCTGGTCTCACGGTGCGTTCAGGACGCCCAGACACTCCGCGACGCCGGCTTCGACGCACTGATCGTCGAGAACATGCACGATGCGCCGTACGTGCACGGCGAGCACGGCCCCGAGACTGTCGCGATCATGACCCGCGTGATGCTCACGCTGCGCCGGGCCGTCGGATCCATGCCGATCGGCGTGCAGGTGCTCAGCGGCGGGAACAGGGAGGCGATCGCGATCTGTGCCGCCGCGGGGGCGCATAGCGCGGGCGGCTCCGGGCCCGACTTCTCATGGCTCAGCGCCGGGTTGGGCTTCATCCGCTGCGAGAACTTCGTATTCGGTCACGTTGCTGACGAGGGGATCCTGACGCGGGCCGAGGCGGGCCGATTGCTCCGCTACCGGCGCACGATCGATGCGGACGGGGGCCGTGGCGGGGGCGGTGTCAGGGTCTTCTGCGACATCCAGAAGAAGCACGCTTCGCACGCGATCACGGGCGACCTGTCCATCGCGGACATCGCCGAGGGCGCCGAGTTCTTCGGGGCCGACGGTCTGATCGTCACCGGCGCGGCGACCGGCAAGTCGACCAGCATCGAGGATGTCCGTGAGGTTCGCGGCGTGACGAGATTGCCGCTGCTTGTCGGATCGGGCGTGACCGAGCGTGACGGTGCGGCACTGCTCGAAATCGCCGACGGCCTGATCGTCGGCTCGTCGATCAAGGTGGGTGGATCCTGGCGCAACCCGGTGGATGCTCAGCGGGCGAGAAGGCTGGTCCGTGCCGTGCGCGGCCGGTAGAAGACAGCGGGCCCGGGGAGCCTGTACCCTTCGATGATGACGGCGCGCAGCAACAACTCGGAGGGCGTGTGGGCGGCACTCCGCCGTTCGCGCGCCGGCGTTGCGGGCGCCCTGGTGCTCGGCGCCATGATGCTTGCTTGTCTGGGATCGCTTCCGTACACGCTGGGCACGACTCGCGCAGACCCCGTTGCCGGCACTTCGGCGAGCGTGAGGTACGACGATCAGAACCGGTACGCTCGAAACCTGCCGCCCACGCTCGGCCTGCGCGAAGTCCGGCCCGACGCGGAGGGTCGCGACACGCCGGAGCAGCGCTTGTACGACGCGGCGGTCCGCAGCGCTTACGTCGCACAGGCCCGAAACGAAAATCTGCGCTCCCAGAATCCTCAGGAAACCGCCGACAGGCTGCAGGAGCGGGGTTCGCCATTGTCATTCGAGCGGCCCGAGAACAACAGGGTGGTGTACCTGCTCGGGACCGACCTCCTCGGCCGCAGCCTGCTCATCCGTTCGCTCGCGGGGGGCGGGATATCACTGGTCATCGGCCTGTGCGCCGCGACGCTCAGCGTGCTGCTGGGAACGCTGTACGGGAGCATCGCCGGGTACGTCGGCGGACGGACCGATGCGCTCATGATGCGGATCGTCGACATCCTCTATGGCCTGCCGTCGATCTTGCTCGTCGTGCTGCTCTCGGTCGCCGTGAACTCGGTGCTCGACCGCGTCCAGACCCGCGGCGGGATTTCGCCGCAGTGGGCCCAGCCCGTC
>CALMQD010000357.1 GCA_937871415.1 uncultured Phycisphaerales bacterium
CGGCGAGCGTGCGGGCCACGGGCCCGCCCGGCGCCAGCACTTGCGCTGCAAGGTCTTCGGTCGTCACACCGCGAGTCTAGACCAGAATCCGAACAAGTGCCGGTGGCTCAAGTCCGCGGTCCAACCATCACGCACAACTCGTAACTCATCCCGGATGGCCCCTCTTCGTACGCCCCCTTGAGCCCCAGTTCGCGCGCCGTGATCTCGTCGACCAGGTGCAGCACCGACGGGGGCAGGACCGGCGGCAGGTTGCCGGGAACCGCCGGCTCGCGCCAACTCATCCGCAGCCGCAGCCCGGGCTCGGTCGGATGCTCTTCCATGGTCACCTCGAGCCACGCCGACCACGCCGGGTCCTGCTGGGCCCGCCGTTCGCTGACGGCGTAGGCGATCTCTCCGAGCACGAGCCCGAATGGTTCGAGCAGTTCCGGAGGAATCATCGGCTGGTTGCCGGTGACGTGGACGCGCCGGATCATGTCCTCGGGGAGACAGAGTTCGACCATCCGTGTCGACGGGCCGGGGCCCCACTTGCCTCGCGCCAGCATGTTGTGGATCGACACGAGCGTGCGGACGCGCCGGCGCACACGCTCGACGGCCAGGAGCGGGTTCGTGTCGTCGCTGACGCCCCGCTCGCAGATCGCTTCGAGCGTGTCGAGACTGTTGCGGACGCGCTGGTCCACCTGGCTCATCAGCCAGCGGTTGGAAGTGGACAGCGATTCGATCGCGCGCTGCGCTCGCACGCTCCGGATCCCGATGATCGCCGTCGTCCAGATGACCAGGCACGAGATCGAGCGCGATGGAATGGTGTACGCGGACGCGGCCCCTTCGGGCGAGAAGTACCAACCCACCCACACCAGCGCGGTCGAAACCGTCGCCCACGCCAGCGCGACCGACGAACGGCGAGTCGCCATCGCCATCGGGATCAGCAGGATGTAGAGCGCGCCGATGCCCGAACCCCGGGGTGTGAAGACGTCCAGGGCCAGGATGCCCGCCGCCATCACCGCGATGCCCACGAGCAGCGGATCGAGGCCCCCGGTTCGCTGCTCGTCCTCCCGCAGTTTCTTCAGTTCCTCCGTCACCTGATGATCGAACCGGTTGCCGGCCGGAACGATGCGCGGCGCATCCGCGCCGGGCGCTTCGGTCGCGCCGGCGTGCGGTGAGGCCGGGTTGGATGAAGAAAGGTTCATGAATCGGTCGACGGGCAAGCGGTCGGTGGTGTCGGAGTTTCGAATCGTGAAGTGAACTCCGCGCCCGAACTGGACACCTGCGACTTCATGCGCAAGCCGTTGCGGATCGGGAGAATCCTGAACCTAAGCGTACCAGCAATCGGAAGAGGATGAAACCGGCCGCCATGATGACGAGTGAATAGGCGGTGAGGTCGACGGTCATGCGTTCGATCTGCTGCGCCTGAAACGCCACGACGTCCCACGCTGAGTGCAGCGCAACTCCCGCGGCGAAACACGCCGGAATGGTCCAGAAAGGGAGCTTCCTGGGCGACGAGCCCGCCGGCGCAGAGCCACGCCGCGATGCCAGCGCGCCCAGCCCGAAGCACGTGATCGCGCCCATGATCAGGTGGCCCGTGAGGCGGACCGGCTCGGTCGCCGGGAGCGATCGCGGCGGCGGGTCGAGGTGCAGCATGATGTTCACCGACTCTTCCAGCGCTCCGCCGATCCCCGCCAGCGCTCCGTAGATCAGCCCGTCGAGCGGGTCGTTGAACCACCGCCGCGCAAACACCGCCATCACGAGCACACACAGGAACTTGCCGAGCTCCTCGCTGGCGCCGGCGGCGGCCGCCATGTTCAGCGTCCACGACGAGACCGCACCCACGTGCGACGCCTCGACCGCGCCGAGCACGGAGTTGGAAGCCGCCTGGCCCCAGTGCGACATCATCCAAACCTGCGTGCGCCCGGCGCCGTCCATCGCCGCCGCGCCCATCGCGGCGCACAGAACGCTCGCGATCACGGGCTCTTTATCGTAAAGGTCGTAGCGGAAGACCGCGGCGACCAGGGCCACGGCACAGAGCATCAGCAAGCCGTAGATCAGCAGCATGAGGCGTGTGTCCCGCTGGCGAGCGCGTGCGGGAGAAGGGCGCACGCTGATCCCCGGCGCAGCCTGGCGCCCCGTCCGGAACCGGCAATATCGGTCGTTTCAGCCGATCAGTTGCGGGCAAGTCCCAGGGGCACTCGCGCCGGTTCACCCGGTCGACGGGGATAGGTCCGGGGTGTGCGAGTGGTCTTTTCCAGAATCACCAGACGTCCCGTCGGCGTCGGGTGCGTCTGCACGTGACGCAGGCCCAGCAGCCCGAGCGCGCCCTTGCCGCCCGAGCACTCCTCGAGCTCCACGTCGGCTTTTTCACCCTTGACCGCCAGCACCGCCCCGCCGGGGCGGACAAACGCGCTGGTCAGTTCGCAAACCACGGCGAGGTGGCCCAGAGCACGCGCCATGGCGGCGTCGAAGCGCTCCCGCATCGCCCGGTCCTGGCCCAGCGTTTCGGCTCGCTCGGCCCGCACATGGGCGTTGGTGAGGCCCAGGGCGTTGACCGCCGCTTCGAGGAACCGGGCCTTCTTGCCCGTGGACTCCACGAGCGTGAAGTCGTGCGTCGGCAGGACGATTGCCAGGGGGAGCACCGGCACGCCGCCTCCCGACCCGATGTCGATCACTCGCACCGGCCGCGCGCCGGCGTTATCGGACCCGATCGGACGCTCCTGGTCCTCTCCACCCGGTTCGGAGGGCTCGATCGAACTCAATGCCGGGACGAGCGTGAGCGCATCGAGGATGTGCTTCTTCCACGCCGCGGCGGGTTCGGTAATCGCCGTGAGGTTGGTAGTCTCGTTGGCGCCCAGCAACATCCCCAGAAACGCGCGCAACTGCTCGACTTCCCGTGGCTCCAACTCCAACCCCATCGCGTCGAGCGCATCCCGGACGTCGGAGGGCATCGCGCCGGGATCCCTGGGTGCGGGCATCTCAAAGACCCGCGAGGTCGGGGGCGCGGACGTGGGTGTTCCCTCTGTCGGCGCGTGAGGCCGCCCCGCGCTTTCGCGCGGCGTGCGGGAACCGGGTGTGGGTCTGGAGCGCTTGCCCATGAGCACACGAGCGTACACCGCGCAGCGAACGCGGAGCGCAGGCGTCCGCCGCAGGACGGTCTGGCTCGCGGGGCTGCTCCCGGTGCTGCTCGCGGTGATCGTGTTCTGGCCGTCGCTCGAGAACTCGTGGCTGCTGGACGACCACTTCCAGGTCGTTCGCAATCGGTTGATCCAATCGCCGAGGTTTTATGCGCAGGCGCTGACCACCGACGTCTGGTCGTTCTGCGATCCGCTCGCACGCCCGATGAGCAACTACTGGCGTCCGACCTTCGTCGGATGGAACATCCTGAACTGCGCGGCCTTCGGCGTCGGTTCGCCCAAGCCCTGGCACGCGGGCAACATCGCGCTGCACGCGGTCTGTGTGTTCCTGACCTATCGGCTGGCGCTCGCACTGCGCGCCGGGATCGTCGCGGCGCTCGCGATCGCCTGCATCGCCGCGGTGCACCCGACGCGCGTCGAGTCCGTCGCCTGGATCGGCGCGTCAACGGACCTGATCCTGGGAGTCTGGTCGCTGGCGACGCTGGGCCTGGCCGTCGCGTGCCTGCGAGCGCCCGGAACGCCCGCGAGGTGGGCGCTCGGTGCCGGCGTCCTGGCGTGCTTTGCCCTGGCGCTTGGGAGCAAGGAGGCGGCGGTCGGGCTCATCCCCACCGTCGGCGTCCTCTCCTGGCACCTCGTGCCGCGGGATCGGCGCACCGCGTCGCCGGAGCGCCGCTGGGATCGGCTTCGTTGCGCCGCCCCGCTCCCGGGCGCCATGCTCGCGGTCGGCGCCGCGTGGTTCGTGATCCGACTGCAGATCCTCGGTCAGTTCATGATGCACAACCCGACCTACACGCCGGGTGAGGTCGTGCTGAGCGTTCCCAGCGCCGCATGGTGGTACCTCTCGCAGGCGCTCTGGCCTGTGCGGATCTCGCCGGTGTACCTGATCGAGGTCGCCGGGCCCGGCTCGATGACCTGGGCCGCGTTCTGGAAGCCCGTGCTGGCGCTGGCGGCCCTGGGTCTTCTCGCGGCGCGGTGGTGGTTCAAGGCGCCGACGGCGGCGGCGCCCAAGTCCGGTTCGTCCCCATCGGGCGCAGGCGACTCCGCGCTGTCGCTCTGGCCCGGCGATGCCCGGCTCTGCGCCCGCGTCGGTTTCACTTTGTACGTCTGCCTGCTCGCACCGGCGATGAACATCGCGGCCTACTCGCCCGATCAACCCGTGCACGATCGCTACCTCTACGTCCCGCTCATCGGC
>CALMQD010000358.1 GCA_937871415.1 uncultured Phycisphaerales bacterium
TCGGCCGCCTCCAGGGCCAGCCTGTAATGCTGGGCGGCGAGCCGGGGCTGGCGCGCGCGGCGCAACCGCTCAGCGCCAGCGCCGCCGTCGCGCCCGCCGCCAGAGCCCAGCAACTTCGAGCCGCCCATCGCGTCATGCGGTCAGATCTCGCTCAGACGCTGACGCGCCGCGGTCAGTTCGGCCTGTACCTTCGCCAGCTGCGCCTTGCTTTCCTCGACGAGTTTCGGCGGAGCCTTGGCGATGTACCCCTCGTTGCTCAGTCGCTTCTCCATCGTCCCCGCGGTCTTCTCCAGGTCGGCGATGAGTCTGGTCAGTCGCTCACGCTCGGCCCCGGCGTCGATCGCGTCGGCCAGGTTCGAGAGTTGCATCTCCTGCCCGAGCGCGCGGAAGGTCACCACGGCGGGCGACGCCGCGGCCGGTTGGAGTTCGACCTTCTCCACGCCCGCGAGCGACTCGATCAGCCCGGCGCTGACGGCGAGGAGGGACCGTCCTTCACCCCCGGCGCCGCCCCAGGCCGGCGGAACGTGGAGCGTCACGCGCCGCTTGGGCGGCACCTGGTGCTCGCTGCGGAGATTGCGCACGGCGCTGATGAGTTCCCGCACGCGCTCAAACTCGCGCTCGGCGTCCTCGTCGATCCAGGCTTCGCCGAGCGTCGGCCATGCGCTCAGGCACAGGAGGTCGTGGTCGCCGCACCCGTCGGCAAGGCCCTCGATCGCGCCAGTCGGCAGGTCGCGCAGGTGTTCCCAGATCGCCTCGGTGATGAACGGCGTGACGGGGTGCAGGAGTCGCACGATCGTCCGGAGCGCCAGGCCCAGGACCGCGCGCTGCGCCGGTGACTGCTCCACGGTCGGCTTCACGCCTTCGAGGTACCAGTCGCACAGGTCCCACCACAGCACGCGGTACAGCGCCTCGGCGTAGTCGCTGAACTCATAGCGTTCGAGCGCGCCGTCCGCGGCCTTCACCGTCCGCGCCAGGCGCGAGAGCATCCAGCGGTCGAGCAGGCCCAGGTCGCTCCGCTTCACAACCCCTTCTTCGCTTCGTCGCTTCGTCGCTTCGTCGCTTCTTCCCAACTTCTCCATCACGAACCGCGTCGTGTTCCAGAGTTTGTTGCAGTAGTTGCGCCCGATGTCGAACTTGGGGCTCGTGTTCTTGCCGGTCGCGGGGTCGGGCTCGACGGGCATGCGCACGTCCTGCGTCTGCGTCGTCATGTGGCAGAGCGTGAAACGCATGGCGTCGGCGCCGTGCGTCGCGATGATGTCGCGCGGGTCGACGCCGTTGCCCAGGCTCTTGGACATCTTGCGGCCTTCGCCGTCCTGGATCATGGCATGGATGAAGACGTCCTTGAACGGCGCGGGGCCGCGGCCCTGGCCTTCGCCCAGGAAGTAGCGGTTCATCATCACCATGCGGCTGACCCACAGCGTGATGATCTCGCGCGCGGTGCAGAGCACGCTCGACGGGTTGAACGCGTCGAGCAGCCCGGCGTTGCTTGCCTTGTTGAACGCGGCGGGATCGGGCCAGCCGAGCGTGCTCAGCGGCCAGAGTGCGGAGGAGAACCAGGTGTCGAGGACGTCGGGATCTTGGACGAATCTCCATTTCTCGAGTGTGCTAATGACCTCCATATCGGCTGAAGACCTCACGCAAACGAACGTGTCCGGATAGTCAGATGACATGTGCTGCTCGGCGGGTGGCACGATGCTCGACGCTCGAGCGGAGGTCGCGATTCGTCCTTCCGACCGCCAACGTTTCAAGTCGGCCAGGAACTGATCCATGGCTTCAGGCTCGCCGGCAAGTCCGTCCAGCTGCCACACCGGAATCCTGTGCCCCCACCAGAGTTGGCGCGAGATGCACCAGTCCCGGATGTTGTCGTGCCACTGCTCGTACGTCTTGGCGTAGCGCTCGGGGTGGAAGGATAGCGTGGCGTCGCTTTCCTGCGTTCTGCCTTTGGTGGCACCGGTCTCCAGACCGGTGTCGGCGGCGTCAGCCGCCGTCGCGATGCCGAGCGACTTCAACACCGCCTCATTCAGCCAGGTGCCTTCGTATGCGGCCGTTTCTTCAGCAAGGCCGTCCTCGACCGGGTTTCGGATGAGATAGCGAAGAAACGCGCCGAACCATCGGCCGTCGCGAACGATGTGGTCGAACCGTTCATCCTGCCACAGTGCCCCGTCGCTCCGTCTCGACTGATTCACGGCTCTCGCACTGAACTTCTTCACGCTGGCGACCCATTCGCCCAAACCGAGCGAACTCGGCTTGACGATGGCATGCACGTGGTCGGGCATGACCGTCGCTGCGAATAGCGTGATTCCCTGGCCATTCCAGTAACGCAATGTCTCCAGCACCAGAGTCTGTTCGTGCGCCGTCAATGTGCCTTCGCGTGTGCGCCACGTCACGTAGTACGTCGCGCCGTCGAGTTCAATGTGCGGCAGGTTCCGAATGCGATGCAGGAAATCAGGCGATGGTTCGCCGGGTGGATACGGATCCTTCGCAGTGAATCCGGCACTCCGAAGAACCTCGTAGTTCAATGACGGAGCAAGTCGCTCAATGTCATTGGCTGATAGAGAGGCATGAGAGCGGCGGCTACCGCCGCCGACACCGGTCTGGAGACCGGTGCCACCTAAACCCGAGCCACCGAGTGCCGTCTCTGTTCTCTGCTCCCCCAC
>CALMQD010000359.1 GCA_937871415.1 uncultured Phycisphaerales bacterium
CTCTCCCAGAGGGAGAGAGGAAAGGCGAAGGCAGAGGGCGCACAGGCGGGACGCCTGTGCCACCCAAGGCAGTACCACCCAAGGCAGTGCCACCCAAGGCAGTGCCACCAAGTCGGATTCAGACGGAGTGAGTGATGAGCGCGGGTTCGAGCGGAACAGGATCGGCGGGTGACGGCGGCGGAACGCACGCACGGGGCGAGGGGGGTGCGGCGCCGGCGTCGCAGCCGTCGCACTTCATCGCGGAGATGGTGCGGGCGGACAACGCGAGCGGCCGGTGGGGCGTGTGGGCGGCGTCCGAGGGGGCGAGCGCGGGCATGCCGCGGGTGCACACGCGTTTCCCGCCGGAGCCCAACGGGTACCTGCACGTGGGGCACGCCAAGAGCATCTGCCTGAACTTCGGGCTGGCGCAGGCGTTTGGGGGGAAGTTCAACCTGCGTTTCGACGACACGAACCCGGCGAAGGAAGAGCAGGAGTACGTGGACTCGATCAAGCGGGACGTGGCGTGGCTGACGTCGGCGTTTGACGCGGGGAGCTTTGACCACGGGCCGCACGCGGGAGGGCTGTTCTTCGCGAGCGACTATTTCGAGCAGATGTACGGCTTCGCGGTCGAACTCATCCGCAAGGGGAAGGCGTATGTGTGCTCGCTGACGGCGGATGAGGTCTCGGCGCGGCGGGGCAAGCCGGGGGTGCCGGCGACGAGCCCGGACCGGGAGCGGCCGGTGGAGGAGTCGCTGCGGCTGTTCGAGGAGATGAAGGACGGGAAGCACCCGAACGGGAAGTACACGCTGCGGGCGAAGATCGACCTGGCGAGCAACAACTTCAACCTGCGCGACCCGGTGATGTACCGCATCCTGCACGAGCACCACCACAACACGGGCGACAAGTGGTGCGTGTACCCGATGTACGACTGGGCGCACGGGATCGAGGACTCGCTGGAGCGGATCACGCACTCGATCTGCACGCTCGAGTTTGAGATCCACCGCCCGCTGTACGACTGGTTCATCCACGCCATCAACGAGGGGCGCACCGAGGACGGGTCGGGGC
>CALMQD010000360.1 GCA_937871415.1 uncultured Phycisphaerales bacterium
GCTTTTCCGGCCTGGCGCGTCAGACACAGCTCTGGACGACCGGCGCCGAGGGTGGGCTGCCGACGAAGGTGGACGTGCCGTACGCCGGTTTCGGCGCGATCAGCCCGGACGGACGCTGGCTCGTGTACACGCCGCACTCGACCGATCACCGAACCTGGAAACGCTACCGCGGCGGGATGGCGACGGACCTGTGGCTGTACAACCTGCAGGACCATTCGGCCAAGCGCATCACCGACTGGGAAGGCACCGACACGCTCCCGATGTGGAACCCGGCGGGGGACGGCTCGAGCGTGTACTACCTCTCGGACAACGGCCCCGAGCACCGGCTGAACATCTGGCGCTACGACGTCCAGGCCGGCACGCGTGAGCAAGTGACCAAGTATGAGGCCGACGACGTCCGGTACCCGAGCGTCGGCCCGGGCGAAAAGGGCCAGGGCGAGATCGTCTTCCAGCTCGGCGCGAAGCTCATGCTCCTGGACCTGGGCACGCGACAGGCCCGCGAGGTTCCGGTGACGATCCCCGGCGACCGGCCGCGCCTGCGGGAGCGGACCGTCGACGCGTCGAAGTTCTTCCACAGCGCGAGCATCTCGCCCTCGGGCAAGCGCGTGGTGATGGAAGCCCGCGGCGACCTGTGGAGCGCGCCGGTGAAGGAGGGTTCGGTCCGGGCGATCACCCGAACCGACGGGATCGCCGAGCGCGACCCGGCCTGGTCTCCCGACGGCAAGTGGATCGCGTACTTCTCCGACGAGACCGGCGAGAACGAACTGTGGGTGCGTGCCTCGGACGCCCGCCCCGAAGAGCAGCCCGACGACGAGAAGAGCGACAAGGACGCGAAGGACGCAAAGAACGAAGACGCGTCGGGCAAGGATCCGGCGAGCAAGGCCGCGGACACGAAGGTCGCGTGGCCCCGCCCCGAGCCGCGGAAACTGACGAACCTGGGCGCGGGGTACCGCTTCTCGCCGACGTGGTCGCCGGACTCCAGGCGGATCGTGACCGTGGACCAGAACGGGCGGATCTTCCTGACGAACGTCGAGACCGGCGAGACCCGCGAGTTCGACAAGGACCCGTGGATGAACCAGCCGACCATTTCGTGGTCGAGCGACTCGCGCTGGTTCGCCTATCCGCGCGCAGACGAGGGCAACTCGCAGATGGTGGTCTGGATCGGCAACGCCGAGACCGGCGAGAAACGCGCGGTCACGAGCGCCATGTTCAACTGCGGGGGCGCGGCGTTCGATCGCAAGGGCGACTTCCTGTTCGTGCGCTCCAACCGCGCAGTCTCGAGCCCGATCTACGGTGACCTCGACACGACGTTCGTCTACACCGGCACCGACACGCTGCTGATGATCCCGCTGCGCAAGGACGTGAAGAACCCCTGGCTTCCCAAGAGCGACGAGGAGTTCGTGAAGCCGGACTCGAAGAAGGACGACGCGAAGAAAGACGAACCGAAGAAGGACGGCGAGAAGCCGGACGACGAGAAGAAGAAGGATGAGTCCAAGGAGAGCGGCAAGGACGCGAAGGACTCGAAGGACGGCAAGCCCAAGCCGGTCGATATCGACTTCGACGGGATCGAGCGGCGGGCGATGCCGCTGCCGGTCCCGGCCGGGGCGTTCGGTCGCCTGGCGGTCGCCGACGGCGAGAAACTCGTGTACGTGCGGCTGCCCGCCCGGGGCTCGACGGACGCCGCGTCGATCAAACTGTTCGAGTACGCCGCGGACGAGCGGTCGGAGAAGAACATCGGCGCGGGGAGCAACTTCGAACTCACGCACGACGGGAAGAAGATGCTGGTGTTCCGCGACGGCGGCGACCTGGCGGTGCTCGAGGTCGCCGAGAACGGCGGCAAGGCCCAGAACGTGGGCAAGAGCGGCATGACCGTCGCGATCCAGCCGATGGACGAGTGGAAACAGATCTTCAACGACGCCTGGCGCGTGATGCGCGACTACTTCTACGTCGCGTCGATGCACGGCGTGGACTGGGAGA
Organism: uncultured Phycisphaerales bacterium; assembly: GCA_937871415.1. Taxonomy (GTDB): domain Bacteria; phylum Planctomycetota; class Phycisphaerae; order Phycisphaerales; family UBA1924; genus JAHBK01. The sequence goes on from CALMQD010000360.1 coordinate 1,978, forward strand.
AGATGCGCGAGCATTACGGCGCGATGCTCGACGACGCGGGCTCGCGTGAGGACGTGAACTGGATCATCTCCGAGATGATCTCGGAGCTGAACATCGGGCACGCCTACCTCACCGCGCCGGGCGACGTCGAGCAGGTCGAGAACCGGGGCGCGGGCCTGCTCGGGTGCGACTTCGAGGTCGGCGGCGCGGGCGGCGTGCAGGCGTACCGGATCGGCAGGATCTACGAGGGCGCCCCGTGGGACTCGGATGCGCGCGGGCCGCTGAGCCAACCGGGCGTGAACGTGAAGGTCGGCGACTACCTGCTGGCGGTCGACGGCATCCCCGTGAGCACGAAGCGCGATCCGTGGGCGGCGCTGGTCGGCAAGGCCGATCGTGTCGTCACCCTCACCGTCTCGGACAAGCCGGTGCTCGACGGCGATGCCCGAGAGGTCGTTGTCAAGACGCTCAAGTCCGAAGTGGACCTGCGCTACCGGGCCTGGATCGAGCACAACCGCAAGTACGTCGAGGACCGGACCGGCGGCAGGATCGGGTACATCTACGTCCCCAACACCGGCATCGAGGGGCAGGACGATCTCTTCCGGCAGTTCTTCGGCCAGCGCGACAAGGCCGGGCTCATCATCGACGAACGATGGAACGGCGGGGGGCAGATCCCCAACCGCTTCATCGAACTGCTCAACCGGCCCGCGACGAACTACTGGGCACGGCGCGACGGCAAGGACTGGACCTGGCCGCCGGACTCGCACCAGGGTCCGCTCGTCATGCTCGCCAACGGCCTGGCGGGCTCGGGCGGCGACATGTTCCCGTGGCTGTTCAAGCACCACAGGCTCGGCACGCTCATCGGCACCCGCACCTGGGGCGGGCTGGTGGGCATCTCGGGCAACCCGGGCTTCATCGACAACGGTTCGATCAGCGTGCCGACCTTCGGCTTCTACGAGACCGACGGCACGTGGGGCATCGAAGGCCACGGCGTCGATCCGGACATCGAAGTGCTCGACGACCCGTCCAAGATGGTCGGCGGGCGCGACCCGCAGCTCGACAAGGCCATCGAGGTCGTGACCAAGGCGGTGCAGGACCGCCCGTACACGCCTCCGGCGCGCCCGCGCGACCCGGACCGCTCGGGCATGGGCCTACCGGACACCGACAAGTAGGCCGCCGGGTTGCGCGGTTCTACGGCTTGGGTTCACCCGCCGGCGCTGATCCTCCAGCGCCGGCGTTTTCTTTCGCGACGGCTTGCGCCGGTGTGGGCGCCGGTCCGTCGGGAGTCGCTCCGTCGGGAGCGGCTTCCGGACTTGTAGACGGCTGCAACAGGCGCAGACCCTCCGGCTCGGCGTACGTCGGACGCCCCGCGGGCGGGAAGGCGGAACCGGTCGGGTCGGAGACGCCGCCGGGCGGCGCGTTGCGCGGGTCGAAAGGCTCGAACTCCACGCCCGCCTGGCCGAGCAGCGTGCCGGTTGAGAACGCCAGATCGATCAGGGCGATCTGGTAGTCCGCGACGGCGCGGATCTCCGACCGCTGCGCATCGGAGAGGCGCGTCGAAGCGTCGAGCACGTCGGTGCTCGTCCGCGCGCCGGCGTCGAACTGCTCCTGCTCGGCGGTGAGCGTGCGGGCGGCGGCGATGGCGGCCTGGCGCGCGGCCATGATCTTCTGCCAGCCGAGTTCGACGCCGTCGACGGCGTTGAGAACCTCCTGGGTGATTGCCTGCTGGCGCGCCTCCCGGGTCGAGAGCCGCTGCAGGCGGGTCAGGATCGCGCGCTGCACGCGCGCCTTGGCGGCCTCGTTGCCGATGGGCACCTGGCCCGAGAGGCCCAGCGACCAGGACTCGAAGTCGTTCTCCCACGCCTGGCTGTTGGCGCGCCGGAAGCGCTCCCCCAGGCCGTCGATCGAGTAGCGGTAGTCGAGCGTGAACAGCGGGAGGGCCTGGTTCTTGTTGAACTCGATGGTCGAAAGGTCCGCCGAGAGTTGCAGCTCCAGCTCGAGCATCTCCATGCGCCCCGCGAGGGCTTCGCTCACCAGCGGCTCGGGGTTGAATCGGTACGGCGACGGCGCGGGGTCGGTGGTCGGGAGCAGCAGCGTGCGGCTCTTGATGTCGAGCCCGGGCATGTTCATGATGCGTTTGAGTTCGCGCTGCTGGACCAGCAGGTTGTTCTCCGACGTGATGATGCCCTCGAGGGTCGAGGCCAGGCCGCTCTGAGCGCGGGTGACCTCGATCTCGGGCGCGTCGCCCGCGTCGACACGGTCGCGCGCCCGCTTGAGCTGCGCCTGCGCCAGTTCGTACTGGCGCTGCGAGACCTCCAGGTCGCGCCTCGCGGCGTAGAGCCGCCAGTACGAACGGTCGGCCGCGGCGAGCTGGCGGATGACCTCGAGTTTCGTCCGGGCCTGCGTGATCTGATCGTTGATCGCGGCGACCCGGATCGAGTAGGTGCTGGCGCGCCGTCCGGCGTTGCGCAGCAGCGGCTGGGAGATCGAGAACGCCAGCGACGTGTCGTAGCTGGTGCCGAAGACGACGAAGGGGTTGTCGGTCTCGGTGCGGCCTTCGGTCAGATCGACCGAGACGCGCCCGCCCGTGCGCAGCGGCACGTCGACGCCCGCGCCGACCGACACGCCGTCCTGCTGGGTCGCGTCGGTCACGTTGAAGGTCGGCTGGTCGGATTCGAAGACCCGCAGCGACGGGCGGAAGACCGCCTCGAACTTGGCCTCCTCCTCGCGGACGCTCTCTTTGGCGATGGTCGGATCGACCAGCGCCACGCGGAGGTCGAGGTTGTTGCGCAGCGTGGCCGCCCGCACCTCTTCGATGTTCAGGGACAACTCTTCGAGCCCTTCGAGGCGGCTGGGGCGGGCGTGGTCTACGCCGGCGTTCCGCTCGGCCTCGGCCCGGGCCGTCGCCGCGGGGTCGGCCGCCTGGGACGGCGAGAAATGCTCAACAGAACGCGCGCGGGTTGCCGGGACACGCGGGCCATAGTCGGCGTCGAGGGGCGCCAGCGGGCTCGAGCACGCGCCGAGGCCGACGGACATCAGCGCGCCGGCCGCACCCGCGCGTCGCAAGACGGAACGTGCGGCTCGCTGCGACGGGCTTTCTCCTGGAGAACGGATGTCCATGCGGCCGGCACTCCTGCCCCCCACCACTCTGTCCTCGCCCCTCTCCAACTTCCCCCGACCACCTCACACACACGCACACGCCGCGGTTGTCATTCGTGGCGGAGCGCCACGATCGGATCCAAGCGCGACGCCTTGATCGCCGGGAACATGCCGAAGACCACGCCCGTTGCCACGCTGAAGGCCATCGAGAGCACGACCGCCCACTTGGGCGGGGAGGCGTCGGCGAGCGGTGAATCGGGGATCAGCCGGATCGCCAGGACCAGGCCCTGACCGAGCAGGAGGCCCAGCAGCGCACCGACCATGCAGAGCACGACCGCCTCGACGAGGAACTGCACGAGGATGACGGCGGGGCGCGCGCCGACGGCCTTGCGCAGGCCGATCTCGCGCGTCCGCTCGCTCACGCTCACGAGCATGATGTTCATGATGCCGATGCCGCCGACGAGCAGCGAGATGCCGACGATGCCGCCGGCGAAGGCCGTGATGGCCGCGGCGACCGCCTTGAACTGGTCGATGAACTGCTGCAGCACCTGGACGATGAAGGTGTCCTCTTCTTCGGGGGGCTGCTTGCGCATCGTTCGCAGGACGAAGCGGATCTCGGCCTTGGCGTCCTCGGCTTTCTCGGGCGAGGCGAGCTGGCCCCAGCAGAGATTGATCCACCCGTCGGGGTTCATGATGAACCGCGCGGTGGAGAAGGGGATGAACACCTCCGTGGAGCGGTCGCCGCCGCCGAACATCGCGGAGAGTTGGATCGTCTCCACGACGCCGACGATGAGGAATCTCCGCCCGCCGATCAGGATGTACTCACCGATCGGGTCGTCGGCGAGTTGCAGTTCCTTGATCGCCTGCTCGTTGATGAGGCAGACCTGGCGGCGTTCCTGCTCGTCGATGGAACTGAACGGTCGCCCGTTGATGACCGAACGCCCCTCGATCTCGTGCCAGGTCGGCCAGATGCCGGGGATCCCCACGCCGTCGAGCTTCTCGTTGGCCGACTCGACGGGGTAGTTGCCGTACCACATGGGGCAGACGGACTCGATGGAGGGGCACTTGTCAGCGATCGCCTGGACCTCGTCGACGCGGAGCTGGACATCGAACCAGCTCTTCTTGTTGCGGAGCGACGGCGGCAGCGTTCCGTCGATGAAGATGCGCTTGGCGCCGATCTTCTCGAACTGGCCCAGCACGAAGCGCTCGAGCCCGCTCACGCACGCGACGACCGCGATGATCGAGGCGACGCCGATGATCACGCCCAGCGTGGTCAGGAGCGCGCGGAACTTGTTCGCCCAGATCTGCGACAGGGCGAGCACCACGGTCTGCACGAGCAGGCGCAGGACGATCACGAGGGGCCTCCCACCCCGGTCGCTTCCGGGGACGCGGCGGGCGCGGAGGCGTCGAGCCGCTTGAGCTGGGCCGCGGCGTTGGCGACGTACTCGCGGTGGATGGGGTCCTGGTCCGTCGGGAAGTCGGAGAGGATCCGACCGTCGCGGAGGCGGACGATGCGATTGGCGTACCCGGCGACGTCCTCCTCGTGCGTGACGATGACGATCGTCTGGCCCTCTCTGTGCAACTGCTTGAAGAGCGCGATGATCTCCTCGGTCGTCTTGCTGTCGAGGTTGCCGGTGGGCTCGTCGGCCAGCAGCAAAGACGGCTGGTTGACCAGTGCGCGAGCGATCGCGACGCGCTGGCGCTGACCGCCGGAAAGCTGCGACGGGCGGTGGCCCATGCGATCGCTCAACC
>CALMQD010000361.1 GCA_937871415.1 uncultured Phycisphaerales bacterium
TGGGCTGGCGCAGCGACGCGCGTGGCCAAGAACATCGGCGTCCCGAAGCGCGCGTCGAAGCGGCCCACGTCCGCCAGGACCTGCGCGCGCTGCCGAAGTATCACGCTTACACGCGGTTGCTCATCGACGGGTTCCCGAGCCGACCGTTCTCGATGCAAACGCTGCCGCCGCCTCCCGCCTCGGCGACAGCCTCCCCGTCCACGTCCAGGTCGACACCGGCCTCTCCCGCGGCGGCGAGACCCCCGATCCCGCCGCCTCCCTCGTCGACGCCGTCATCGCCTCCCAGCGCCTCCTCCTCTCCGGCCTGATGACGCACTTCTCCGCGCCCTGCTGCGACCCCGCCGCCACCCACGACCAGTCCTCCCTCTTCGCCTCCTTCATGGGCGACATCACGCCCACACTCCGCGACGCCCTCGTCGCCGGACACAACCCCCCGCGACACGTCCGCCCCGGCGAGAGTTTCCTCGGCGCCGGCGGCCTCGCCGAACTCAGCGTCCACATGGCCAACTCCTGCGCGCTCTTCCGCTCCCGCGCGCTCCACGGAACCATGGCCCGCGTCGGCCAGGCCCTCTACGGCTTCGCGCTCGAAGAAGCACACGACCCCGCCGCCGACTTCGAGTTCGCCGACGCCGCCGCACGCCTCGAGTCCTGCGTCCGCTGGGTCTCCTCCGCCGTCCACGTCCAGGAAATCCCCACCGGGTGGCCCGTCGGTTACGGCTCCACCTGGCGCGCGCCCAAACGCGCCGACGGCCGCAACTCCCGCATCGCCCTCATCCCCGTCGGCTACGCCGACGGTTACCCCCGCGCGCTCGGCGGCGCCGGAGAAAAACGCGTCAACCCCCCGCAAGCCCACGCCGTCGCCGGCGCCGGCCTCTACGGCGGCGGGCCCGGCTTCGTCGGCTTCACCGGCCGCCCCTTCGAACGCCGCGGCTCCGCCGAGCCCGACCTCGCCCCGCTCGACCACGACGGCTCGCCTCTCCCCGTCATCTACGCCCCCGTCGTCGGCCGCGTCAGCATGGACCAGATCACCGTCGACGTCACCGACGTCCCCGACCACTACCTCCGCCCCGCAGGCTCGGGCGCCGGCCCAGACGCCTTCGGCGAAGTCGAGCTCTACGGCCGCGACCGCTCCGCGCCCAACTACCTCCCGCGACTCGCCGCCGCCGCCAACTCCATCACCCACGAACTCCTCTGCCGCATCAGCCCCCGCGTCGAACGCGTCTACCGCTACCCCGCCCCCGGCCCCGCCTCCACCCCCGCCCACCCCCCACCCCCCGACCCCACCCCA
>CALMQD010000362.1 GCA_937871415.1 uncultured Phycisphaerales bacterium
GGCGATGGTGTCGATGCTCTGGCCCTCGCTGTCGGGGTAGGCGACGCGGACGGGTTCGTTGAAGGCGAGCTTGAAGCGCGACTCGTTGTTCTCGACGACGCGGATGGTGCCGGAGGCGACGCCGCGCCACTCGTAGCGGTTGCCGGGGTCGTTGAGGGTGAAGTCGTTGAGTTCGATGAAGACGAGGCGGTCGACCTCGAGTTCCTTGGCGATGTCCTCCTGGCTCATGGCGGTCCAGCCGGGGCGGCGGAACTGGAACTGCAGGACGTCGTCTGCGGGGAGGACGCCGGCGGCGCCGGCGTTTTCGCTGAGGCGGCGGGTGATCTCGCGGGTGAAGGCCGGGACGACCTGCGGGAACTCGGACTGGAGGGTGCGGTCGGCGGCGATGAAGACGGCGAAGGTGCGGTTGCGCAGGCCGGTGTACTTGGCCGCGACCTTGCGGCTGCCTTCGCGTTCGGCGGAGGCGGCCATGCCGCCGATGAGCTGGCCGATGGCGCAGCCGCCGGCGAGGGCGAGGGCGAGTGCGAGGGGGATGAAGCGGAAAAGTCGGGCGGTTGGGTGCATGAGCGTGGATGCTATGGGAAGAGCGGGCCGGGCGGCGCGGCGACGCGATGTGGGTGATACCTCATCCGAGCGATGTCGTTTCCCTGATCCCAAGGGTCGAGGGCTGGGAGGGGTTCTTTGACTGCGCGCGCGGGGTTTCGTATACTCGTCGTCCTTTTGCCGGAACCGTTCGGGATTCGGAAGGTTCGGGAGCAAGAGGGGTCGGGGAAGGCGGATCGAGCCGAGCGAGGCAGGAGCCTCGGGTCTCCGCCGTGCCACTCAAGCGAGGACTCCCGTGGCGACAACGAGCAAGCCGAAGAAGGCGACCGGCGGCGGTGCGAGCAAGCCGGCGGCGAAGGCGAAGGCCCCGGTGAAGAAGGGCGCTGCGCCGGCGAAGCCTGCGCCGAGGAAGCCCGAGGCCAAGAGCGCGGCCAAGCCGGTGAAGGTGGACGCGAAGGCGGGCGCGAAGGGCGCCGCGGTTGCGCCGAAGAAGGCCGCGGCGGGCAAGCCTGCTGCGCCGGCGAAGCCGGTTGTGGCGAAGCCAGCGCCCGGGAAGCCGGCGCCGGTCAAGGGCGCGGCGCCCAAGGCGCCGGAGGCGAAGGGCGCGCCGGCGGCGGGCGCGAACGCTGCGGCGGCGAACGGGAAGAAGTCGCCAAAGGGGATCACGATCGTGAACCCCAAGCAGGTCCGCAAGGCCAAGCCGAAGGTGAAGCTGGAGATGCCCCGGACCGAGCCGCTGATCAAGCCGGGGCAGAAGTGGAAGCCGCTGATCCCGTCGGGCCCGAAGGCGCCGCCGTCGCCGCACGGCGTGTGGCGTGCGCCGGGGTCGGAGGTGGAGACGGAGTTCAAGATCGACCCGAAGGCGCGGATGGGGAAGAAGGACCTGGAGAAGTACCGGGAGATCCTGCTGCGGAAGCGCGCGGAACTGCTGGGGGATATCTCGACGATGGAGGAGGAGGCGCTGCGGACCAACTCGGGTTCGCTGTCGACGCTTCCCCAGCACATGGCCGAGCAGGGGTCGGACACGTTTGATCAGAGCCTGTCGCTGGACCTTGCGGCGGTGGACCGCAACCTGCTGCGGGAGATCGAGGACGCGATCAAGCGGATCGACGACGGGACGTACGGCGTGTGCATGAAGACGGGCAAGCGGATCAGCGCCGAGCGTCTGGCGGAGTTGCCGTGGGCGCGGTATTCGATCGAGGCGGCGCGGGAGATGGAACGCAATCCGCGCCCGGTGTCGGCGTCGGTGTCGGAGGAGTCGCGGGCTTCGAGCGGCGGAGATTTGGATTGATGGGGAAGGGAAGAAGGGACCGAGGGACCAAGGGAACGAGGGATTGAGGGACCGAGGGACCGAGGGAACAAGGGAACGAGGGAACGAGGGACCAAGGGACCGAGGGAACGAG
>CALMQD010000363.1 GCA_937871415.1 uncultured Phycisphaerales bacterium
CCCTCACGCCCCCCGCCTCCCCCGCCGCGCCGCTCACGCGCTAAGCCGCCCACACCACCGCGCTCCGCGCGAGCGCCGACTCAACGCCGTTGACTCGCGGCGCACGAACGCCGCCGCGGACTCGCGCTGCAGAGCAGTGGGGGGGGGGAAAAGGTGCCCAGAGCACGCCCGCGCCGAACATCGCCGCCGATCGTGAAGCCCGCCGCGCCCCCGTCACCCCGCGCTCGCGGCCTCTTTCCCCTCCCCCCCCCCTACACTCCGACCATGGCCTTCCCCCCCCCCCCCCCCCCCCTCGTGCGATCCCCCCCCTCCCCCCCGCCCGTACACTCCGACCATGGCCTCCCCCGCCCCACGACCCCTCCTGGCGCGATCCGCCCCTTCCTACGCGCTCCTCGTCGCGCTCCTCGTCCTCCTCGCGCTCTTCCTTCTTTACCCCATCATCCTCACCGTCTCCGGCGCCTTCGTCTCCCCCGTCGACAAATCCCTCACCCTCTCCAACCTCCTCCTCGTCTTCGAAGACCCCTCCACGCTCCGCGGCCTCTCTAACTCCCTCAAGATCGCCACCGGCACCACCACCCTCACCCTCCTCATCGCGCTCCCCCTCGCCGTCGCCGCCGCCAAGTTCAAGTTCCCCGGCAAGGCCGTCTTCTCCGCACTCATCCTCGTCCCCCTCATCCTCCCGCCTTTCGTCGGCGCCATCGGCATGCAGGCCCTCCTCGGCCGCGAGGGCGCGATCAACGCCGTCCTCGGCCTCGCCGGCCTCCACTTCGACTTCCTCAAAGACGCCAAGATCTGGGGCGTCATCGTCGTCCAGGCCCTCGCCCTCTACCCCATCATCTACCTCAACGCCACCGCCGCGCTCGCCAACCTCGACCCCGCGCTCGAAGAGGCCGCCGAGAACCTCGGCGCCGGCCCCTGGCGCCGCTTCTTCCTCGTCGTCCTCCCCCTCATCCGCCCCGGCCTCTTCGCCGGCGCGACCATCGTCTTCATCTGGTCGCTCACCGAACTCGGCACGCCCCTCGCCTTCGACTACAACAACGTCACGCCCGTCCAGGTCTTCAACGGCCTCAAGGAAGTCGAAACCTCCGCCACCCCCTACGCACTCACCGTCGTCATGCTCGCCCTCGCCATCGTGATCTACGCCCTCGGGCGCAAGGTCTTCGGCGGCCGCGCATACGCCATGTACGCCAAAGCCTCCCGCGCCTCTTCCGAACAACCTCTCCGCGGCCTGCCCGCCTGGCTCGTCACTTCCGCCTTCGCCCTCGTCATCACCCTCGCCCTCCTCCCGCACCTGGGCGTCGTCCTCACCGCCCTCACCGCGCACGGCTCCTGGAACCGCTCCATCCTCCCCCAGGACCTCACCCTCGGCAACTTCGCCACCGCCCTCTCCCACCCCGACGCCGTCGGCTCGGTCCGCAACTCCCTCCAACTCTCCATCAGCGCCGTCGCCATCAACCTCGTCCTGGGAATCCTCGTCGGATACATCCTCGTCCGAACCCGCATCCTCGGCCGCGGCCTGCTCGACGCCCTCTGCATGCTCCCCCTCGCCGTCCCCGGCCTCGTCATGGCCTTCGGCTACGTCGCCATGAGCCTCCGCTGGCCCTTCGGCCAGGGCAACCCCCTCTCCTTCATCTCCGTCGTCGGCGCAGACCCCAACCCCATCCCCCTCCTCGTCGCGGCCTACGCCGTCCGCCGCCTCCCTTACATCGTCCGCGCCACCGTCGCCGGTCTCGAACAGACCTCCGGCGAACTCGAAGAAGCCGCCATGAACCTCGGCGCCTCGCGCTTCTACGCCGTGCGCAAGGTCATCCTCCCCCTCATCGCCGCCAACCTCATCGCCGGCTCGCTCCTGGCCTTCTCCTTCTCGATGCTCGAAGTCTCCGACTCGCTCATCCTCGCGCAGCAGCCCAGCGACTTCCCCGTCACCAAGGCCATCTACTCCTTCCTCAACCGCATGGGCGACGGCCCGGCCATCGCCAGCGCCATGGGCGTCTGGGGCATGGCCCTGCTCACCATCACCCTCGTCGGCGCTTCCATCCTCCTCGGCAAAAAACTCGGCTCCCTCTTTCGCGTCTGACCCCGCTTCGCGTTCACGCGTCTTGGGTGGTTCCTGCCTTGGGTTCCGGTTTCTGGTGCTGGCCTTGGGTGGCACCGGTCTCCAGACCGGTGCGCCTTGTTCTTCTGTCTTGGGTGGCACCGGTCTCCAGACCGGTGCGCCTTGTTCTTCTGTCTTGGGTGGCACCGGTCTCCAGACCGGTGCGCCTTGTTCTTCTGTCTTGGGTGGC
>CALMQD010000364.1 GCA_937871415.1 uncultured Phycisphaerales bacterium
AGTTACGAGCGGACGGTCGGCCTGCAGGCGCGGGACTTCGAGGCGCTGATCGCAAAACTGAACCTCACGCCCGAGCAGGAGAGCAAGGTGCGCGCGATCACCAGCGAGATCGTGCAGCGCCGCTTGAATGAGCCGAGCTCGGGCGACGGCCGGGGCGACGGCAAGGCGGGGAGAAGGGGAGAGGGCCGCTCGTACGCGCGCGAGTTTGCGAAGATCTACTTCCTGCTCGACGAGGGGCAGAGGCGCGTGCTGATGGAAGAGGTGCGGCGGCAGCGCGGGTTGCCGGAGACGCGGCATGCGGACAAGGCCGCGGACGGCGAGAAAGGCCCGCAAGAGGGCGAGAGCAAGGACGAGAAACCCGCGACGAAGTAAGACCAGCGCGCGGCGGTCGGCGAGCGGCCATCGCGCGGACAGCGCGCGGACAGCGCGCGCCGGTGCGCGGCGGTGCGCGGGATGAAGTCGCGTCAGCGCTTTTCTTCAACGCGCATCGGCGCGTCGTTGCTCAGGCTGTCCTGCTTGACGCTGAGGAAGGCCGTGCCGGGCTGGAGGTCGTAGGTCAGCGGGCGCGTGGGGTTGGGCATGGTGTCGAGGACGAGGTAGGCGCCGGCGTTCTTGTTGGTGCGGATCGGGCCGACCAGGGCGCGGTCGCCCGGGCCGAGGCGCCGGCTGGCGGCGAGGGCCGCGCTCTTGCCGTCGTTGCTCTTGGCCATGATCTGGGCGTAGAGCGGCTGCGGGGTCTGGTTGTGGATGTCCGCGGCATAGTCGGCCTGGCAGGCGGCGAGGAAGAGGGGGAACGCGGCGAGCGCGCACAGCCGCGCGGCGCGGGCGAGGCACTTCGAGCGGACGGCAAGAATGGACATGGCGGGGCCTCCGGATGGGTTAGTGTACACTTACCAGCAGTGTAGGTTCGGATCACGCGCGGGTTGCAGCGGTGCAGGACCCGCGGGAGCTCCTGGTGGAGCCCGCGGCCAAGGGCGGTGGCACGCCCGTTCCTACGCTCGCGTCCATGACCTTCGAACTCGCGCGAACGCTGGAAGTGCTGGAACGAACGCCCGCGGCGCTCCGCGCGATGCTCGGCGGGGTGAGCGACTTCTGGACGCGGAACAACTACGGCGAGGCGACGTTCAGCCCCTTCGACGTGGTCGGGCACCTCATCGAGGGCGAGAAGCACAACTGGATGGTGCGGGCGCGGTGCATCCTCGAGCACGGCGAGGGGCGCGTCTTCCCGCCCTACGACCGGTACGCGATGTTCGAGCGCGACAAGGGACGCTCGATGGGCGAGCTGCTCGACGAGTTCGCGCAGCGGCGCGGCGCGAACCTCGCGGAACTGCGCGGGCTGAACCTCACGCCGGCTCGGCTCGACACGCGCGGCACGCACCCCGAGTTCGGACCCGTCACGCTGCGGCAACTGCTGGCGTCGTGGACGGTGCACGACCTGGGGCACACGCACCAGATCGCCAAGTCGATGGCGTACCAGTACCGCGGCGAGGTGGGGCCGTGGGTGAAGTTCCTGACGATTCTGCCGAGGGAATGAGATGCGCCCGTCGCTGACGCTCCGGGTTCTTTGACCATGTCCATGCCCGTCGCTCACGCTCCGGGTTCGTTGGACACGCTCCGGGCTCGTTGAACACGCCTCGGGCAAGATGGTTGAAGGATGTGCTTTAGTGGCGCGCGTGGCCGTTGTGGGCGGCGTGGTGCGCGTGACCGTGACCACCGACCGCGCGGGTCTGGTCGATGACCTCGCAGACTTTGGCGGGGGTGAGGTTTTCGTGGAGGGTTTCGTCGACGAGCGCGGCGGGGGCGGTGCCGCAGGAGCCGAGGCACTCGAGTTCGATGAGGGTGAACTCGCCGTCGTCGGTGGTCTCGCCGACCTCGATGCCGAGTTTGTCCTTGAGGGCCTGGGTGATCTCTTTCTGGCCGCAGAACTCGCAGGCGATGGAGCGGCAGACCTGGACGAGGTGTCGGCCCTTGGGCTTGAGCCAGTATTCCTCGTAGAAACTGGCGGTGTCGATGACGTCGCTGGGCTTGAGGGCGAGGAAGTCGGCGACTTCGAGCATGGCCTGGCCGGGGATCCAGCCGTACTCGTGCTGGAGCATGTGGAGGGCGGGGAGGAGCGCGCCCTGCTTGCGTGCGTAGCGCGGCAGGTACTTGTCGGTGAGTTCCTGACGCATCGCGGGGGTGAGGTAGGGCTCGCTGCGCCGCTCGACCTTCATCCCCGCCGAGTCTTTGGTGATCCACGCCATGGACAAACGCTCCGGCTCAAAGTAGTAGGAACCCATGGTAGGGAAGAAGGGAAAGAAAGGGGGGTCAGGGAACGGGTGGCGGGGAAGGCTCGGTGGACGCGGGC
>CALMQD010000365.1 GCA_937871415.1 uncultured Phycisphaerales bacterium
CGGGCGTGAACCGTTCGCGTTGGCGCGCGTCATGGACGCAGGGTACGCGCGGGCCCGCGCCCCCTCAGGCCCCCCGCCGCACAGCCGACAGGCCTAATTCTTCCCGGCGTATGCCGCGGCCCCGCCCAGCCGATTGCGCACCGCCCACAGGTCGGGGTAGAGCGTCGCGTCGAGCGTCGTCCGCAGATAGCCCGCCCCCGACGACCCGCCCGTGCCCTGCATCGTGCCGATCATCCGCTCCACCATCTTGACGTGGTGGAACCGCCAGATCGCCAGTTTCTCGTCGAACTCGAGCAGGTGCTCGGCGACGCGGAACTGGGCGTAGTACCGCTCCCCGGAAAGACTCTCCCCCTGCCGGCGGTACAGCGTCTCCAGCGACGAGACCAGTCGCTCATCGAGGGCGTGCGGCTGCGACGTGTCGCGCGCCAGCGCGTCCGCCGGAATGTTGAAGATCCCGTTGTCCTCCCGCGACAGGTGCCGGATGAAGTGGTCGTAGGGCGTCGGCCGGCCCAGGAACTTCTCCATCTCGGCCTTGGCCGCGGCATCGCTGCCGACCAGTTTCAGCATGCCCGGGTTCTTGCGCCCGCAGAAGAACTCGAGCTGGCGGAACTGCACCGACTGGAAGCCGCTGGAGTTGCCCAGCGAGCCGCGGAACGCCGCGAAGTCGACGGAGAACATCGTCTCCAAGAGCGGGATCTGCTCGATGAGCAGCAGCTGGATGCGGTGGATGCGCTCGAACAACTGGGTGGCGCGCAGCGGCTTGTCCTGGTCCAGGTACACGCACACCTCTACGAGCTCGTGCATCATCTGCTTGAACCAGAGTTCGTAGACCTGGTGCGAAATGATGAACAGCAGTTCGTCGTGGTGCGCGGGTTTCGACAGCGGGTGCTGAAGGCTCAGCAGCTCGGGCACCTTCAGGTACGAGCCGTAGGTCAGCGGGCTGGGCTTCATGGCGTCGGGCGCGGGCGAGGTCTCCATGGCGCATCGTACGTCCCTCGGGCGGCCCCCCAACCAACAATGACCCGTGGTTACACCCTCGAAGACACCCGGGCGCGGGCTCGATCCGGCGTCCATCGAGACGGCGCGATGGGGCCGCGAGCGTTTCGCCGTTCCTTCACGTTCGCTCGCGCGGGCGCTCCTGGGCCGCTGGCTGGTCCGACGACTTGACTCCGGCACGCTGCTCATCGGACGGATCGTCGAGACCGAGGCGTACATGGGCGTGCGCGACGCGGCCTCGCACGCGTACCGCGGCCGCCGAACGCCCCGCAACGAAGCTATGTACGCCCAGGCGGGCACGGCCTACGTCTATTTCACCTACGGCATGCACTACTGCATGAACGTGGTGTGCGCACGCGAGGGCGTGCCCGAGGCCGTGCTGCTCCGCGCGCTCGAGCCCGTCGCGGGGATCCCGACCATGCGGCAACTCCGCGCCCGGCCCGGGATCGCCGATCGCGAGATCGCTTCGGGCCCGGCACGCCTCTGCCAGGCGATGGCGATTGACAAGGCGCTCAACGGCGAAGACCTGGCACGGTCACGGACCCTGTGGATCGCCGAGCCGCGGCCCGACATTGCGGAAAACCCCTTGAACCCGAAGGGTTTGCGCCCGCGGGTCGTGCGCGCGCCGCGCATCGGCGTTGACTACGCCGGTGACTGGGCGCACAAACCGCTGCGCTACCTCTACCACGCCCACCCGCACGTCAGCGTTGCAGTCCCGAAGCGCCGCAAGCCGAAGTAGTCCGAGAACTCGCCGGGCGACGACCCCGTGCCCCCGCCGCCCGCCCCTGCCGGTCCCGAGCGGATACGCGCCCAAGCCGGCGCCCCGCGCCGGCTCGAACTGGAAGTTCAACCGATGGCGCCCGGAGCCGCGCCTAAAGTAAGCCCCGCTCGTGTGCCCGAGAAGCCTGGAGCCCACATCCGTGAAGGGTCAACGACAAGTCGATTGGGAAGCTATCCGTGCCAAGGCGTCGACGTTCTCTGAGCAGGCCTTCGCCTTCGTTCAGGACGGGCTTTCGCACACGGTCAAGTCGGTCCACGGCGATGTGACGCGCGACCCCGAGCGCCAGGGCGCGAGCGATGAGCGGTTCCACGTCACCGGCCAGCAACTCTGCCTGGGGCTGCGCGAACTGGCCATCCAGCGGTACGGCCTGCTCGCCAAGACGGTGCTGCACAAGTGGGGCGTCCGCAAGACCGACGACTTCGGCACCATCGTCTACGCCATGATCGACCGCGCCGAGCTGCGTTCGAGCGACCGCGACTCGATCGAGGACTTCGCCGGCGTTTACGACTTCGACGAGGCCTTCGAGCAGGCCTGCCCGCGCTGAGCGCACCCCGGATCCAAACCCCCATCGGCGGTCCGCCGGCCTGACACGCCCGCGCGGGTTTGTGTACCTTGTGGGCATGACGGGGCCATGCAAGCCGACCAACCCGCCGCCCGCCGCCGCGCCCGCCGGCACGCCGCCGCAGATGCGCCCGATCGATTGGCGCCACACCCATCTGTGGCAGCTGCAGCCGGTGCGCGACCTGCTCGTCCTCGCGGCGGTCTTCGGCCTGGTTTACCTGGGCTACGTGCTCCGCACCGTGACGGTGCCGATGCTCCTCGCCCTCGCGCTGGCTTACCTGTTCGAGCCGCTGGTCAGGATCATCACCCGCCGGCGATTCCTCAGCCGTCCGGGCGCCGCCGTCGCCGTCATCATCCTGGCGTTCACGGTCATCGTCGTGCCCGTCTCGCTGGGCGCGGCGTTTGCCGTGGTGAAGGGCGCGGCGTTCCTCTCCGACGTCGCCGCCAGCATCCGCCAGGTTCAATCCTCCGTCGCCGCCCCGACGGATGAAGCGCTGCGCTCGCGCATCGACGGGCGCGGCTGGCGCTGGATCCGCGACACGATCGTCGAGTCGGAGAGCCCGGCGCCGGCCGCCGATGACGCCGTCGGCCCGCCCGACCCCCGCGCGCCCGAGGCCGCGGATCGCCCGGTGACCACGGCCCAGCGCGTCAAGAGCCTGGGCCAGCAGGCGATGACGTACATCCGCGACAACGCCGAGCAGATCGCTTCGGCCGTCGGCCAGCGGGCGCTCGGCACCGGCGCGACGGCGGTCTCCGCGGCCGTCGGCGTCGTCACGTCGATCGGCTACCTCGGTTTCACCGCCTTCCTCACGGCGTTCTTCTTCTACTACTTCGTGACCGGTTGGGGGCGCGTGCAGGACTTCTGGGAAAGCCTCATCCCCGAACGCCGCAAGGGCCGCGTCTTCGAACTCCTGGGCAAGATGGACCGTGTCATCGCCGGCTTCGTGCGGGGGCGCCTGACGATCGTCGGCATCCTCGCGGTGTACATGACCGCCGCGTACGCGTTCATCGGCGTGCCCGCGTGGTACATCCTCGGGCCGCTCGTGGGCCTGTGTTTCATCGTGCCGTTCCTGCACGTGCTGGGCGTGCCCGCCGCGATGCTGCTCATGTCCCTCGAGACCGAATCGATGTTCTTCCAGTTCCAGCAGCACTGGTGGTGGATCGTGTTCGCCCCGATCGGGGTGTACCTCATCGCCCAGTTGCTCGACGACTACGTGCTCAGCCCGGCGATCCAGGGCAAGAACACCGACATGGACACGCCCTCGATCCTGTTCGCATCGATCGCGGGCGGGGCGCTGGCGGGCGTGTACGGCCTGCTGCTGGCGATCCCCGCCGCGGCGTGCATCAAGATCCTGCTCAAGGACGTTTTCTGGCCCAAGTTCCAGGCCTGGGGCCAGGGCCAGGCGCGGGACTTCCTGCCGCTCGATGAAGGACGGTCTTGAGCGTTCCTCGGGCGGGAGAGGGCGGTCGGAGCCTTTGTCGGGCCTTTGTTCGCGCAGATTTGGCCGGGACTGCACGCCTCACACCGAACGCGTTTTTGACCGAAACTCAGTCCGGCGGCGCGTGGCGGAGCCCGCGAGCGCTCGAATAACGTTCCGCCCTCGCGATCCGACGGGCCGAGCGTGGCGTTGGCGCCCGCCGAACCGTCGGGGCGCGGGCGTCGTTCAAGCGCAGCCGGTCCTGTCGTCTCCATTCCGCGCGGCGCGGGCTTGCGGAGGGAGCGCGGCGGGTGTACCGGGGCGAGGGGCCGTCGTCGAAGGTGAGGTAGACCGTGCCGTC
>CALMQD010000366.1 GCA_937871415.1 uncultured Phycisphaerales bacterium
CGCCGGCGCTGGCTGCGCGGGGTTTGGCTCAGCGGATGTCGGTTCAGCGGATGCGGGCTCGGCGGGTTGAACCGGCGTCGGACCCGGCTGCGCAGGCGCAGGCGCGGGTGTGAACGGCGCGTTCGGCTCTTCCGGCGTGGACGGCGGAGCCGCCTGCGGGCCCGCGGCCTCCGGGGGCGGCGCGGCCTGGGCCGGCGCTTCCTCGCTCCCCATCCGCATCCCCGCCAGCGGTTCGAACGTCCCGTCCCGCCTCACGCGCAACTGCCCCGTCGCCAACAGATAGTCCAGCACCGCGTTGCGCACGTCCGTGCGCGCCTGGTCGCGCGCCCGCTCGGCCTGCAACAGGTCGTTCGCCGTGTCGACGATCGCCTGCGTGTCGACCTCGTCCGCCTTGATCTGCTGTTCCTCCTGGCGCCGCAGCGTGATCTTCACGCGCTCCTCGGCCAGCGTCAGGTTCAGCCGCGCACGCTCGATCTCGCGCACCCGCGCCCGCACGTCCAGCACCACGTTGTCCCGCGCCAGGTCGTAGTTCCGCTCCGCCTGCTGGTACGCGATCACCGTCTGGCGCAGCCCCAGCCGCTCGATCTCGCGGTCCAGCGGCAAAGCGAACATCACCGAGGCGCTGTAGCTCACGTCGTCCGGCTCGTACACCACGCCCCCCTCGCGCGCATCGGAGTCCGTCGGGAGCGTCACGCTCCCCGCGAGATTGAGGTCCGGCAGCAGGTTGTTCCGCGCGTTGCGGATCTGCCGCTTCGAGTCGTCCAGCTGGTCGCGCTGGTTCTGCAGGTCCAGGCGGTATTCGAGCGCGAACCGCGTCGCGTCGTCGAGCGACACGTCCGGCTCCGGCACCGGCAACTCGAACGGATCGATGACGATCGGCTCTGTCACGCTCAGCCCCAGGCGGATCTTGAAGCGATCCAGCGCCAGGATGTAGCTCTCCTTGAGGTTCGCCAGGTTCGCCTGCGCGTTGAGCACGTTGTTCCGCGCCAGGTTCACCTCGAACTCCGGCAGTTTGCCCGCCTTGTACCACTCCCCCTGGCGCTTCTCCAGGTTGATGAGGCTCTCGAGCTGCCGCTGCGTGCTCGCGATCGAGTCCTGCGACAGCAGCAGATTGAAGTAGTCGCGAGCGATCGACACCATGAACTGGCGCCGGAAGTCCTCGAACGTCCGCGCCGCGTACACCAGGCTGCGGCGCGCCTGGATCCGCGACTCCTGCGCCACGTCCCCCGCGCCGCGCAAGAGCGGGATGTTCCCGTCCACCACGATCCGCGACGACTGCTCGTACTGACCCGTCACGCTCGAGCGCAGGTCCTCGCTCGCCTCCCAGATCCAGCGCGCCGCCACCTCGCCGCCGAAGGGCAGCTGCTGGCGCACGCCCAGTTCGTTCATGATCCGCAGCGTGCTGTCCGTCGTGTCGCCGTCGGCCTGCGCGTTCGAGTACGCCACGCTCGCCTGCTGGAACAGGCGCGGGTCCCACCGGTGTTCCTCGATGAGCAGTCGGATCGACGCGAGGATGTACTCCTCCTCCTGGTTGATGAACTCGCGCGCCGTCTTCTGCGCCTGGCGCAGCGCACCCACGAGGTCCACCCGCCTCGCCCCCGGCTGGTCCAGCGACCCGCTCTGGAACTCCGCCAGACGCTTCGACACGTCGCGCGCCTCGTCCGCCGTCTTGAACGCGATCGCGCCCGCCGGCGGATTCGTGCTCGCCGGGTTCTTGTCGCGCAGGCGCCGATCGTCCACGCCCGGGGGCGTCGGGTACGTGCGCTCCGGCGCGTACGTCCCCCCGTCAAGCCGCTCCGCCGATTGGCGAAGCAGCCGCGTGGTCTTCGCGTCGATGTCCGCCAAGCCCGACGAACACCCGGCCGCCGCCGCCAGCGCGAGCCCCACCCCGATTCCCCCCGCAGCCAGGATGGCCCGACGGAGGTGCTGAGGACGGTTCGGAGCGTGGCGGTCCGGTCTCAGGGGGTCGTCCTTTCGCGGATGATGCCCGCGGCCCCCCGCAAGATCGACGGGAGATTACCGCAGATCACCCCAGTACGTTGCAGGACACCGCCAACCCTTCTACTGTTGGCCACCGATCGAGTCATTTAGCGTTCGGTCTTTGTTCGATCGCTCGCTCGCGCGGCACTTCTCCGGCTGGATGGACCCGGCCTCGCCTTCGCCCTCGACTGCACGCGCCCCATCGGCGCACAGTCCCGCAAGCAAGGAGCGACCAGCCCGATGCCCACCATCACCTACGACGGTCAGTCTCTAGTCCTCGACGGGCGGCGGGTGTGGCTGGTTTCCGGAAGCGTCCCCTACTTCCGCATCCCGCGCGCCGAGTGGGCCGACCGACTCCACCAGGCCAGACTCGCCGGCCTCAACACCGTCGAAACCCCCGTCGTCTGGGCGCGGCACGAAGTCCGCCCGGGCCAGTTCGACTTCACCGGCGAGAACGACCTCCGACACTTCGTCGAACTCGTCCAGCACGCCGGCCTGCTCTGCATCCTCCGCGTCGGGCCCTACATCGGCTCGGGCTACGACAACGGCGGCCTGCCCCCGTGGATGATCGAGACCGCCACGATGCGCCTGCGCACCAACGCGCAGCCGTTCCTCGAAGCCTCCTCCCGTTTCATCTCCGCACTCGCCGCCCAGGTCCGCAACCTGCAGGCCGTCGTCGCCCCCGTGGGACGCAAACAGAAAGAAGAAGCCTCTACCGGGCCCATCATCCTCATCCAGAACGAGATGGGCTGGACCTGCGGCTTCGACACCCTCGCCGCATCCTACCTCGGCGAACTCGACCGCTACTACCGCGAGGCCGGCTTCGCCGTCCCCGTCGTCAACGCCAACGACCTCTGGCAGTCCGTCGAGGGCGAGATCGACGGCTGGACCGGCTCGAGCAACATGCTCGCCCACCTGCGCCAACTCGCGACCATCCGCCCCACCCAGCCGCGCATGGTCATGGACCTGCGGCTCGGACGCACCGACGTCTGGGGCAAGCCCGCTTCGGGCGCACGCACGCCCGACCAGGCCGTCCGTGCCATGGCCGAGGTCCTCGCCGCCGCCGGGCAGTACAACATCTCCCCCTTCGCCGGCGGCACCAACTTCGGCTTCGCCGGGGGCGGCGCGCCGGGGCTCAGCGGCGGTCTGGCCGGCGGTGGGGGCGAGGGCGCGGGCATCCACGACTTCGCCGTCACCAGCCAGGACTGCGGCGCGCCCCTCGACGAGATCGGGCGCCCCGGGCCACTCTTCTCCGCCGTGCGTCGCGTCAGCACCTTCGCGTCGCGCTTCGCGCGCATCCTCTCGCAGCTCGAGCCGCAGCGCCACGCCGTGACACTCCTCCCCGCGCAACCGGCGACCGCCTCGGTCGTCAAGGGCAACCAGCGCCGCACGTCGACGCCCACCGGCGCCGCGTCACCCGGATCGGTCTCGGTCGTGCACGCCAGCGGCAGCCAGGGCGGCGTGGTCTTCCTCTTCAACGACCGCGACGAGTCCCACCCCGATCAGCAGCACACCCTCCTGCTCCCCGACGGCTCGACGCTCCCCGTCGATCTCCGCGGGATGCCTGTCGCCTGGGTGCTCCTCGACGCGCGCCTCACCGGACGCGCCCAGATCGACTACTGCAACCTCTCCGCATTCGCTCTCGTCGGGAAGGTCTTCGTCTGCTTCGGGCCCGCGGGCTCGCGCGGCGTGCTCTCCATCAACGGGTCGCCCCTCGAGACCCTCGTCCCCGCCGCCGGCAAGCCGCCGATCGTCCTCGAGCACGAGGGCCTCACGCTCGTCGTCACCAGCACGCTCGGCCTCGACACCATCTTCTGCGACGATGCGCACGTCTACGTCGGCGTCGCCGGTATCGACCGCGCGGGCAAGCCCGTGCCGCTCCCCGAGTCGCGCTCCTGCGTCGTGCTCGACGCCGAGGGCAAGGCCTCGACCGTCAAGTTCCCCGTCCCCGCGCCGGCCAAGAAGCACCACAGGCTCGAGATGGGCGAGTGGCAGACCGCCCGCACCGAGGACTACGTGCTCGGCGAGAGCCCGCGCTTCGCCGCCATCAAGACCCCCGACGACCTCGTCACCCTCGGCGCGCCCTACGGGTACGGCTGGTACCGCTTCCGCTTCAACTCCGGCAGCGCCCACAAGGTGCGCGTCGCCTTCCCCCAGAGCAACCACCGCCTGCACCTGGCCGTCAACGGCGAGCACGCCGGCATCGTCGGCGTCGGCCCCGGCGCCGCCTTCACCGCCGACCTCCACCTCAAGAAGAAGGCCCAGAGCCTCGTCGTCCTCGCCGAGAACTTCGGGCGCGCCTCCGGCGGCGTCGATCTCGGCGAACGCGTCGGCGTCTTCGGCGAGCCGTGGATCGTCTCGCACCTGCGACTCCCCAAGCCGCGACTGGTCCCCAGCGAGCCCGTCGACCTCATCAAGTTCAAGGCCCCGCTCTGGCGCGTCCACGAGGACGACGTCACCGACGCCACGCGACTCACCTGGACCATCCAGCACCGCAAGAAGACCCCCGTCATCGTCCGCCTCGACGACGTCACCCGCGAGGACGACTCGGGCCGCGGCCCAGGCTCCCCCTGGCTCCTCTCCGGCGGGGCCGGCGTCATCCTCCTCAACGACCAACCGATCCGCTACTTCCACGCCGGCGGCTGCCCAGCGATCCTGCTCACTCCCGAGCAGCTCTCCCGCGGCAACAACGAGCTGCAGGTCGCGATGGTCGGCTCCACCGCCGCCCTCGCCGACGCGCTCACCAAGGCCCTGAACGTCGAAGAGTGCGAGACGCCGCTGAGCGAGAAGGGCGACTGGGCCTTCGCCAAGTGGGAGCCGCCCCCCGCGAGCGCCTACGGCAAGCCGGCGCGCTCCGCCGGCGCCGCCTCGACCGGCACCCCCGCGTGGCACCGCGCGACCTTCACCGCGCCCGACGATCACGCGCCCCTGTTCTTCGACGCTTCCGGCCTGAGCAAGGGCCAGATCTACGTCAACGGACGGCACCTCGGGCGCTACTTCGTCGCGACCGCCGACGGCAAGAGCGTTCCGCCGCAGAAACGCTACTGGATCCCGCGCAGTTTCCTGCACGCCGACGCCGCGGAAGACAACCAGATCGTCATCTTCGACGAGCACGGCTTCTCGCCGTCGAAGGCGCGGATCATCGCCGACGCCGCGGCTCACACCATCGAGGCGTAACCAGCCCCTTCCCCGACTTGCCTTCGTCGAGTGCCCGGTGCCTGTTGCCTGGTGCCTGATGCCTGGTGCCTGATGCCTGGTGCCCGGTGCGCGGTGCCTGGTGCCCGGTGCCCGGTGCCTGATGCCTGATGCCTGATGCCTGGTGCCTGGTGCCTGGTGCCTAGTGACCGCTACTCCACCCGCACCGATTCCACGACGATCGGCACGCGCAACTTCTTGACCCACTGCACGCTCGCGCCGCTCCACCACAGCACGTCGTCCGCGCTGTGCAGGCTCGCCGCATCGTGCTCGCCACCGTCCAGCGGCTGGTCCAGCACCTCGACCGTGACGCCCGTCTGGAATCCCCACGCCGATCGCGCGGGGCCCGCGCTCGCCAGCGCCCGCTCGGCGAACGTGCGCACGCTCGCCACGTCGCCGTCACGCGTCGGGACATGCGCGACATACACCGCGCTCACCACCGGCCGGGGTGCAATCTTCAGACCCGCGCCCGACTCCGGGCTCAGGTCGCGCACCGGGCCGACAAGCGACGCGCCCGACTCGCTCGCCACCGCCGGGGTCTGGACCGGTTGCGCCGGATCGATCGCACGCCCCCCGTCGATCACCGTCCGAGGCGTCGCGAGCCCCGCGTACGCCGTCGGCAACGATTGCACGGACAGCGGTTCGAGATCCCCGGCGCCACGCGCCAGCGCCCGCGCCTCGAAGTGGTCGAGCCGATGCAACAGCGCTTCGGCGTCGAGCGTGCGCACGCGGATCACCAGGCGCCCCTCCGAAGCGAGCTGTGTCAGCCGCTCCGGCGTCAACTCGGGCGGCGTATCAACCTGGTCGACCTCCGCCGAAGCGAGCGCACTCTTCGCGGCTGGTTCCGCC
>CALMQD010000367.1 GCA_937871415.1 uncultured Phycisphaerales bacterium
GAACGCCGCCAACCCCGTGATGACCTTCCACGTCGGCGACATCAAACTGTCCGAACGGCGCTGCGACAGCGCCTATATGACCAAGATCCTCGGGCTGTTCAACAAGTTCAAGACCGCCCTCATCTACACCCCCGGGGACAACAACTGGACCGATTGCAGCCAGCCGGTCTCCGGTGGCTACAACCCGCTGGAGCGGCTGACCAAGCTCCGTTCGGTGATGTATCCCGTGCCGGGACGCAGCCTCGGCCAGGCGCCGATCCCCCTGTCGAGTCAGTCCAGCACAGGCTTTCCTGAGAACGTGCGGGTGATCCGCGACGGCGTGGTCTACGTCGTCGTCCACACCGTTGGTGAGAACGACGACCTCCTGCCGTGGGCAGGGCGCACCAACGCGACCCCGGCCCAGACAGCAGAGCAGGCCAAGCGGATGGCCAGCGCGATCCACACGATCCAGGCGGCGGGGTCGCTGGTGCCGGTGGACGCGGCGAAGGGGATCTACAACCTGCGCCTGCAGGAGATCGGGCGTGCGCCGCCGGTTGCGCCCGGTCCTCGCGGGATGGTGCTCGACGGGCGGCTCGACCTGCTGAAGGAGTCGTACACGCTGCGCCTGCTGAACCTGCCGCTGGACGCGTTTCCCGCGGACGCGGTGCCGATGGCGTACCGCGACACGTGGCGCCGGCTGGCGGTGCAGGGACGGGTGACCGAGTCGGCGTTCACCTACAGCAAGACCGAGGGGATCCGGCTCGAGATGTCGCTCGCGGGCGTGGGGATCAGCATCCCGGTGCCGGACTACAACCCCGACGCGCCGATGCCCGACACGCTGTCGATCTCCGACGTGAACGGGAAGATCGGGCTGTCGAACGCGGGCCTCTCCGCCGATCTCACCGGGCTGGTCAAGGGCCAGAGCACGCCGTCGCGCGTGCGACTGGAGACCAAGGGCCTGGAGCTCACCAGCGGCCTGCGCTGCGAGATCACGGGGCGGAACCTGTCGATCGACAAGAACCCCGCGTTCTTCCCCTACGTCCCCGACAAGGTGAAGGAGTACTTCGCGTACTTCTCGGGCCCGACGGTGCAGTTCGACGCGCGCGTCGTGATCGTGCGCGACTCTCCCGCGCCGGGGCAGACCGAGCCCGCCCCCATCCACATCGCCGACGGGCGGCTGGTCTTCCGCAACGGGACCGCCGCGTTCCACAAGTTCCCGTACCCGTTCCAGGACATGTCGGGCACGGTGGAGTTCACCGAGTCGAGCCTGCGGTTCGTGGACATCGTGGGGCGCGGACCGACGGGGTCGGTCATGTCCGCGACCGCCGCCGTCGAGCCGCTCACGGACGACGCCGAAGTGCGCGTGAGCGTCAAGAGCCTGCGGACGCCGATCGATCCGTTCCTGCTCGACTCGATGCCGGTGGAGGACCGTCGCGTCCTGGAGACGCTGTTCTCGCGCGAGGACTACGACCGCCTGGTCGCGAACAACCTCGTCATCTCCTCGGGGGAGCACGCGATCATCGAGCGCGACGTCGACGACCTGCGGGGCCTGCTCAGCGACGCGCTGGGGCAGCGGCGCCTCTACCGGGCGCAGATCGAGCGCCTGCAGCGGGCGCTGGCGGTGCTTGAGCCGCGCCTGCGACTGCCGGTCTTTGACCTCGCCGGCGACGCGGACATCTCCGTCGAGGTCTTCTCGCCACGCGGCAAGGACCAGCCTTTCACCGTCGACGTGAACGTGAAGTTCCCGGAGGCAGGTCTGCTGCCCGAACCCTTCCCCTACCCGATCAACGCCCAGAACCTGAGCTTCCTGGTCACGCCGGAGCGCGCGGAACTGGTGTCGGGGGACTTGCGGGGCCTGCGCGGCGGCACCGCGAAGCTCTCCGCCGAGGTCCAGCTCGAGATCGACGGGCAGCGCGTGGTCCAGCCCGACATCCGCGTCGGCGCGTTCGACATCCCCGTCGACGATCTGCTCGTGGCGGCGCTGCCGGACACCGCCAGCGCCGCGGCGGCCGGCGCGCCCCAGGTCGTCGCCCCCGACGAGGCGTTCGTGGGCCCGCCCACGCGCCCCCTGACGCCGCAGGTCATCTGCCAGACGCTCGACGTTCGCGGCACGATCGACGCCGGCGCCGTCATCTCCTTCGAGCCCGGCGACGAGGACGCCGACGGTTCGGACCGCATCACGTACGAGGCCACGGTCACGCTCGACCGGATCACCGCGGGGCCCCCGATGCGTGGCGGCCCGGAGGTGCGGCTGATGAACCTGCGGGGCTCGATGGACATCACGCCCGATCGCGTGAGCATCGAGGACCTCCGCGCCGATCTGCGCCGGCTCGATACGCCGCCGCCCGAGCGCGGCCCGGTGGCGCCCGACGCGGGCACGCTCGCGGCGCGCCGTCGCGCTAATCCGCTCCCGGCTCCCTTTCCCAGCAGCCGCAGGCCATCGTCACCACCACGCGGTGGTGCGTGCACCAGAGGTGGCCGCCGGCGCGGTCGCGGCCGTGCGCGCAGGTGCGGCAGTCCATGCG
>CALMQD010000368.1 GCA_937871415.1 uncultured Phycisphaerales bacterium
CCCGCCGAGCTCAACCGCACGCTCGCCACGCTCCGCGACCGCTTCGCGGCGACGGCGGAGAAGACGACGGCGGCGCTCACGATGCTGGCGGACCATCTCCAGCGGACCCCCTCGTCGGTGGAGGTGGTCGACGCGCTGCGGCGCGAACTGATCCCGTGGGCCGAGTACACCAGCATCGCCGATCTGCTCGGCGCGTGCCGCCAGTGGTTCGACAAGACGGGGCGCGAGATCACGCTGGAGTACATCCTGCTCGGCGGGGTGAACGATCGCCCGAGCCACGCGCACGAACTGGCGGGCTTGGCCCGGACACTGCGGGCCAACGTGAACCTCATCCGCTACAACGAGGTCTCGGGGATCGCTTTCGCACGCCCCAAGGACGCCGACGTGCTGGCGTTCCAGCAGATCCTGCGGGGCGCGGGCGTGAACACCCACATCCGCGCCAGCCGGGGGCGGGACATCGCCGCCGCGTGCGGGCAGCTGCGCCACGAGAAGTCGGGCCAGGCGTCCGCGATCCCGAAGGCGGCATCGGTTTGACCTCCCGTCTCCCTTTCAAGCACTAGAATCGGGTCTGCCACGCTCCCACGCCCGCCCGGGCCGGGGACGGGGTCGCGTTCTTCGTCACGAATCACGCCTCGGGAGTTCCCCATGTCCAGTCAGCCCGTCATCGTCTCCGCCAAGCGCACGCCCATCGGCAAGTTCTTCGGCGGCCTGAGCAAGGTGCCCTCGCCCGTCCTGGGTTCGTACGCGATCAAGGCGGTGCTGGACGAGGTTCCCGCGGCCAAGGACCATGTCGACGAGGTGCTCATGGGGTGCGTGCTCCAGGCGGGCGTGGGACAGAACCCCGCGCGCCAGGCGGCGCTCAAGGCCGGTCTGCCGAACACGATGTCGTGCATGACCATCAACAAGGTCTGCGGCTCGGGGCTCGAGGCCGTCATGCGGGCGGCGGCGGCGATCAAGGCCGGCGACGCGTCGTGCGTCATCGCCGGCGGCATGGAGAACATGACCGCGGCGCCGCACTTTGCCCGAGTGCGCGAGGGCGTCAAGTACGGTCCGGCGACGATGGAAGACCACATGGCCTACGACGGCCTGCGGTGCGCGTTCGAGAACTGCATGATGGGCGACAGCGCGGACTTCATCGCGCAGAAGTTCGGCATCACGCGTCAGGACCAGGACCGTTTCGCGGCCCAGAGCCATCAGCGGGCCGCCGAGGCCGCCAAGAGCGGCTTCTTCAAGAGCGAGATCGTGGCGCTCACCGGCGAGCAGTGCATGGACAAGAAGTCACCGGGTGTGAGCGCCGATGAAGGCGTCCGCGCCGATTCGACCGCGGACGGCCTGGCCAAACTGCGCCCGGCCTTCAGCCCGACGGGCACGGTGACCGCCGGCAACGCGTCGCAGATCTCCGACGGGGCCGCGGCGGTGTGCGTGATGAGCCACTCGAAGGCCGAGTCGCTCGGGATCAAGCCGATCGCCAAGATCGTGGCGTACCACACCTCGGGCATCGCGCCCAAGGAGATCTTCGCGGCCCCGATCGAGGGCGTGCGGGGCGTGCTCAAGAAGGCCGGCCTGTCCGTCAAGGACATCGACCTCTTCGAGATCAACGAGGCGTTCGCGGCCCAGGTCCTCTGCAACGTCAAGGAACTCGGGATCGACGAGAAGAGACTGAACATCTGCGGCGGCGGCGTGGCGATCGGCCACCCCATCGGCGCATCGGGCGCCCGCGTGCTGACGACCCTCATCCACCAGCTCCGCCGCACCGGCGGCAAGCGCGGCGTCGCGGGCCTGTGCCTGGGTGGCGGCAACAGCGTGGCGATGGTGGTCGAGGTCTGAGCGTTCGATCCCCGCGGCGTGCAGCAGACCTGCGGAGAATTCAAGGGCAGGCGCGAGAGCGTGACTTGGTCACGCTCTTTTTTCTAGGCCGCCCGGACCCACGACAGCAGCGTCCGGAGGTTCGGCGGCTTGCCGTACATGAGCACGCCGATCCGGAAGATCTTGCTCGCGGCCCACGCGGCGACGAAGACCGACACGATCCCGATGGCCATCGAGACGGGGATCTGCCAGAAGGGTACCGGCTCGCTGCCCGCGATGCGCAGCACCATCACGAACGGGCTGACGGGCGGGACGAACGAGCAGACCTGCGCGAAGACGCTGTTGGGGTTGCGCAGGATCGGCATCCACAGAACCATCGGGATGATCAGCACGAGCATGACGGGCGTCATGAGCGTCTGCGCCTCGCGGAGCTCGGAGACCGCCGAGCCGATCGCCGACATCATGCACGCGATGAGGAAGAACGCGATCACGAAGTAGACCGCGAAGTACAGGATGTTCATCGGGTCGATGTTCTGGTCGAGGGCGAAGTAGATGAGCGCCGCGATGCCCGCGCCGCCGTACACCCCCAGCATGAGCAGGCCCACGCCCATCTGGCCCAGGATCTTGCCGACCATGATCTGCATCGGCGACGCGGCGGAGAGGAGCACCTCCATCACGCGGGACGACTTCTCCTCGATCGTGCTGCTCAGCAGCGACTGACCGGAGGTAAAGACGCTCATCCAGAGCAGGAACATGAAGGCCGCCGGGATGAACATCTTGGCGGCGTCGTTGCTCTTGCGTTCGCCCTGGTCGGTGACGGTGATGCTGTTGGAGCGCACGGGGCGGGTGAGCTGGCGGACCACCGACTGGTCCATGCCGGCGTTGCGCAGGCGGGCGTTGGTGATCGCCCGCTCGACCGCGTTTTCGACCTGGTTCTTGACCTCGATGTCGAGCGTCGGGGCCACGAACATGTCGAAGGGCTGGAACTCGGGCGCGGCGCCTGCATCGGTGGGCTTCGGGGCCGCCGCGAGGTCGACCGCCCCCTTGGGGATCACCACCAGGGCCAGACGCGGGTTCGTGCCCTGGATCTCGTCGCGCCGCCGCGAGGTGGAGATCCGGGACTTCTCGTCGTCGACCCCGGCGCCGGCGTCGAGTTTCTCGAGGGTGAGTTGCGAGTCGGTCCGCAGGGCCTGCTCGACCGCCATGTTCATGGGTCCGGGCCGGGTCTGGGGCGCCAACTGCTTGGCGACCTTCTGGCTTTCCTCGATCTTCTCCCGGGCCGCCTCGTTGAACTTCTCCGGTGTGAACTCGGCATCGATGAGCGGGCCGACCAGCCCGCTCTGGTCGATGAGGGCGACGCGCCCCTCCGTCCGGGGCGGCTTCTGGTTCATCAGGAGGGGCATGAGCGCGATCACGCCCCCCATGATGACGGGCGGGATGAGGATCCCCAGCAGGAACGCCTTGGTGAGCACCGTGGCGAGAAACTCGCGGATCGCGACCTGCATCAGCTTGTTCACGACTCACCTCCCATGCGCGAACCGGAGTGCGACAGGGCGCCGTTGGCGCTGAGGCTCGCGAGCTCGGCGTCGGAGAGTTCCCGCCCGCCGGCCTGCACGATCGCGATGAAGACCTCTTCGAGCGTCGTCTGCTTGAGCTCGATGCGACGGACGCCGCCGAGCGGGTCCATCGCCCGCATGATCTCGGTCATGACGCCCTTGGGCGGCGTGTCGAGGCCCACGTGGAAGTCGCTGCCGGAGTGGACGACGCGGTGCACGCCGGGGAGCGTCTGCAGCGCGTGGACCGCCCGTGCGTGCACGGGGTTCTCCGGCTTGAGCAGCAGGTGGTCGAGGGGCTCGACGACGACGGTGCGAGGGTCGAATCGCCGTCGGATGTCCGAGATCGTGGAGTCCAGCACCTTCACGCCGCGGTCGATCATGAAGATGCGGTCGCAGAGCTGCTCGGCCTCGTACATCGCGTGCGTCGAGAAGATGATCGTGCGGCCCTGGCCGTGCTGCTCCTGGATCAACTGACGCATCAGGATCCGGTTGAGCGGGTCGAGCCCCGAGAAGACCTCGTCGAGGATGATCAGGTCGGGCTCGTGGATGATCGCGGCCACGAACTGCACCTTCTGCTGCATGCCCTTGGACAGCTCCTCGCACTTCTTCTTGGCGCTGTCCTTGAGTCCGACGCGGTCGAGCCAGAGCAGGGCGCGCCGGCGGGCGTCGCCGGCGTCGACGCCCTTGAGCCGGGCGATGTACGTCAGGAACGCGAGCACGCGCATCTTGCGGTACAGCCCGCGTTCCTCCGGCAGATAGCCGATCCGGTCCTTCGAGTCCAGGGCGGAGGGCTTGTCGAGCACCGAGATCTCGCCCCTGTCCGGGAAGATGATCGACATGATCATCCGGATCGTGGTGGTCTTGCCCGCGCCGTTCGGACCGATGAACCCGCAGAGCGAGCCCATCGGGATTTCCAGATCGAGGTCTCGCACGGCGACTTTGGGGCCGAAGGTCTTGGTGACGCCTCGGATGCGGATGGCGGCGGCCGGGGGTTGCATAGGCGGGGAGTGTATGGGTTTGGGGCCTCGCAGAGCGCGCCCCGGTCATTCCGGATCGGCGGTTCCCGATTTCGACAGAGAAGCCCCCAAAAGACCGCCGGATCGGGCGCACAAAGTGCCCGATCCGGCGGGTGAGCGGCAAGGTACAACGACGAGCCATTGCCGCCGCACGGACTGTTCTGGCGTGGCCTTACGGCTTCTCGTGCCGCTGGTCCGGGTTGCGGTGCGAGCCGTTCGGGTCGTTCAAGCCGCTGTCCATCGTGCCCGAGCCGGTGTCGCGCCAGTTGAACGCGGCGGGCTGGATGTCGAAGGAGCGGTACGCGTCGCGGTACCAGTCGGTGAGCACCTTCGTGTCGCTCGGCGTTTCACGAGCGTTCACAACCATCGTCTTGTCGGCGTCGAGGAGCACTCGATCGGCCCGGATTCCCACCACGACCGGCCACGGTGCGAGACGGTTCGTATCGCCGATTCCGAGCGTGTTCTGATCGGGGTCGATCGACACGAACGCCACCCTGCCGGTCGTGCACTCAACGATGATGTCGTCGATCTCGCCGCACTGCTCGCCGCGGCAGTCGACCTTCTTGCCGACGATCTCGTCGGAGAGGATCAGCGCCGTGGCCGTGCGATTGCCCTGGCGATCGGTCGTGCGGCTGGTGTCGGCCCAGTAGGCGCGCCCGTTGTCGTCGTAGAGGTCGATGCTGCGGGAGTTGACCGACACGCTCCGGGCGACGAGGGTCTGCCGTCCGTCGCGGTCGATCGAGATGATCCGCATGTCCACCGGCGTGCCGCGGTAGATCTGCACGCTGTTTCCGGCGAGGTACCAGGAGGGCCCGACCGCGACGTTGCGGGTGCGCCCGTCGGAGTCGGTGACGGTCACCACCAGTTCCTCCGGCCCCTTGGGCGTGGGCTGGCGGACGATGTTGGTCACGCGCCCGGAGATCTTCTCGTCGCGCAGGTTCTTGTCGGTCGGATAGGTCTTGTCCGAAGACCATTCCTTGTAGTACTGATTGGAAAGCGTGCGGGACAGGGCGGATTCGGGGTGGCCGCGCCCGCTCCATGCTTGCTTGTCGAACTCCGGCCAGGCCTTGATCGCGTCCGGCGTGGAGTTGAGCAGGACGTGCTTGTCCATCTGGTCCCAGCCGAAGGCGGAGTAGGGAGCGACGACGTACTTGCCGCCCATCCCCAGGATCGTGCCGGTCTCGAGCACGACGTAGGCGATCTGACCCGAGCCGCGCTCGATGATCAGGTCGTTGACCGTGCCGAGTTTCTCGTCGCCGGTGTTGTAGACCTCCTTGCCCTTCATGGAGTCTCCGGGCACGAACACCAGGCGGTGACTCCCGCTCTGGGCGTCCCGGTGGGATGAGGCGGGGTCCTTCTCCGCGGTGCGGTCGCGCTGCGACGGGTCCGTGTCGTTGCGCCCGGATGTGCGGTTCTGCGCCAGCGCCGACGAACCGGCCGCCATGAAGACGGTCAGGCTCATCGCGGCCATTCTCCTGCCAATCAGACGATTCGTGGACATGGGTTGCTCCTGAGAGTGTCTTGCCTGTGTGGTGCTGAAGCGGGTGCGAGATCACAAGCCGGCCGTGTGTCGCACCAGCGACGATGCTGTGTTGGAGACTGAGTGTTCAAGGCAGATCTCGGCTGAAACCGTTGTGAATGCCGGGTCATCACTCGCGCGAGCGGTCCCGCCGAAGGGCATGAACGAGTTGAGCGAGTGACGGGCGGCGACGCGTTCCGCCGCCGGTTGTTTCGAAGGCGGTCATCGCTGTTCCGAGGTGTCTTCGGGCCCCTCCATCGGAGTGAGGATGCCGAGGCGTACCAGAAACGCCATCGCTTCCACCCACTCGTCGACCGTGAACGCGTCGTGCGGCGGACGCGCGCCGTGGCCGTTCCACAGCGAGATGCGCCTTTCTCCCGGAGTCTCACGTGCTTCGGCGCGAAGCAGTTCGTCCGCCGCCTCGATCAGCCGGAGAGAGGCCGCTTGAGGATCGGATGGTCTGTTGTTGGACATGGAGATCTCCATATTTTCAGGGGCGGCGCGCCCCGTGCGAGAAAGAGACCAACAATGCACTGGACGTGACACTGCGATCGCCTGATCGAGAACGCGTGAACTCGATGTGAAAGCAAGTTCAGCACGGCGTTCAATACTGGTGTGCTTCGTTCGAGAAAGTGAGCGCGCCGTCGCGGTCGGTGACGCACGGAGGCGATTGCGGTCGGAGCCCCCCAAACGGACGG
>CALMQD010000369.1 GCA_937871415.1 uncultured Phycisphaerales bacterium
GCGCAGACCATACTCGGGATGGAGGGAAGAGGTTGCGTGCAGGGATCCGACCGGCGCGGCCTCCGGCGGTTGGGCGGCCCGCAGCGCTGAGATTCCGGATGAACCCTGTGGGCTTCTCACTTGCCCTGGGCGGCCTCGACGTCGATCACCTGCCACGCGGCCTCGATCTTCGCCGAAGCCTCGACATCGTTCTCGCTTTCCGGCAGTGAGGAGACGACGCTTCGGTCGCTGTCGGCGAACCAGATCACGCTGAAATCGCCACGCAGAACGTTCGCGCCGACCTTGTGGTTGAACTCGCTCTTGGTGCGGAGCGAGTCGGAAGCCAGGGAGAACTGCAGCGGATCGGTCGCGTGAGCGAGATTGCCGCCGCGGTACTGGTAGTTCGCGACGATCTGACCGGTGCCGCCGTTCCAGATCGGGACATACCGGTTGTAGCCGTGCGCACCGGAGTGGGCAGGGCAATAGAAGACCTTGGGAGCGTCGAGGTAGTTCGAACCGAAGAGCAAGCCCATGCCGTCCCAGTCTTTGGGCCCGCCGATGTCGCGGATGATCACGGTCTTGTCGGGCTGGGGCCCGGTGGTTTCTCCGGGCTGGGCGAAGCGTGAATACGGCAGGTGGCTGCCGTAATCGTCCGCGTACATCATCAGGCCGAGCCCGATCTGGCGCGTGTTCGAACTGCAGACGACCTGATAAGCGGTGACCCGGGCGCGCTTGAGGCTCGGGAGCATGATCCCCATCAGCACGGCGATGATGGCGATCGACACCAGCAGGTCGATCAGGGTGAAACCCTTGCGCCTGCGCACCCCCGGTGCGATGGTCGAGACCGTGGAAATGGCACTGCCTCCGAGCACGTGTGCACCCTTTGCAAACCGGCTCTTGAACGACTTTACCAGATTTCTACACCCCTGACAAGAAGGGAGTTCGGCGCACGGAGTCTGTTCGGGTTCTGGAAGCCCTCCAATCCCTCGGCTTCGAGCCCCCGTGCCGATTCTGGGAACTTGGAACTTGCGGATTTGCGGCGGCGCGGGCATCCTTGCTTCTGGCGGTTGCGTATATCCCCACGCGACCGCGGTTTGTCATCGGCCATGGCAGCCGAGCTCGCGGCCCGACCGGCGAGACTCCACCATGCCCCCTGTGCGCGACAACCAGCTGGACCACGACCTGGCGCTGATGCGCCGGGTGGCCGGCAATCAGCCGCAGGCCGCGGAGGAGCTGTACGACCGATTCGCACCGCTGGTGTACCGGCTGGCGTTCCAGGCTATGCCGACGCGTGCCGACGCCGAGGACGCGGTACAGGAGATCTTTGTCCGGCTGTGGCGCACCGCGGACCGGTACGACCCGAAGCGGGCGGCGCTGGTGACGTGGGTGATGCTGATCTCGCGTCGGCACCTGGTCGATCGGCTGCGGCGGTCGCGGGCGCGGGTCAAGGCCGGGGCGCTGGACGAGAAGCAGGCCGAGTCTCTGGGGGCGCCGCAGGTCGAGAGCGCGGGGATGGAGCGCGACGAGCGCTTCCGGGAACTCATGGGGCGGGTGAACAAACTTCCGGAGTTGCAGCGCACGGTGGTGCTGCGAGCGTATCTGGGCGGGCAGACGCTCCGCCAGATCGGCGAAGAACTGAACACGCCGCTTGGCACGATCAAGTCGGCGTTGTCGAGGGCGTTGGTGCGTTTGCGCGAGCGCGCGCCGGGATCGACGCCCGAGGAGTTGTCGGCATGAAAACGAACGAACTGCTCGAGCTTGCTTCGCTGGACGCGATGGGGCTCCTCGATCCCAACGAACGCGACGCGTTCGAGCGCGCCTTCGAGAGCGCGCCCCCGGCGGTGCAGGCGCAGGTCCGGCGTGAGCAGACGCGTCTGGCAGCGTTCGACAGCGTTCTGCCGCAGGTCGACCCGCCCCTTGGCCTGAAGGCCAAGGTGCTCGCCGCACTCCGGGACGCGATGGAGGCGGTTTCGAACCGCCCGCGCGCAGACGTGATCGCGAGCATCCGCGCTCCGCGCGGCGTGAACCCGTTGTGGCGTGTCGGCGCGATCGCCGCCGCGGCCGCCGCCGTCGCCCTGGCGATCTCCACGCTCGAACTCACGAGGGAGTACGACGA
>CALMQD010000370.1 GCA_937871415.1 uncultured Phycisphaerales bacterium
AGCGCATCGGCGCCGGCGTCGCCGTCGGCGAGCGCCAGTTCGGCGCGCGGGAACCGGCCGGCCTGCTCCACCAGCCCGTCCGCGTTTCGCCCCGCGGCGAGGCCGACGACCTCGAACTGCACCGGGCTCTGGCCCCGGGCCGCCAACGCGTTGAGGTGCTCGATCACCGTCACGGTTTGCGTGCCGATGGAGCCGGTCGAGCCCAGGAGAATCACGCGGCGGGTGAGCATGGGAGGTGCTGGAGACGGTGCGGGCTTGAGAAGACCGGCCATGCGCAGGCCGGGCGCTTCGGGCGGGAGGGACAAGGCGGAGCGGGCGAAGCGGGGGGATTATTGGTGAGGTGTGGGGGCGCCGATGCGATGCCGCCCGCATTCCGGGGCGGAATCGTCACACACGCGGCGATCGACGGGCTAGGCGTGCCTTGGCGCTGAAGCCGCCATGCTCTGTGAAAGGGTTTGGCGCTCTTAGGTAGGGCGCTGTTCCGGCGGCGTCTCATCGGGCCGGATCTCGACCTCTTCCACAATCGTCCGCCGCAGGATCACGCGCTTGGGCGCGCCGGGTGAAGGGATTACGTCTGGGTCGTCGGTCTGCGAGCCCGGTCGGGGCGGCTCGGGGTTGCCGACGTCGCCCGCGAGCGCTTCACGCGGGTCGGGCGGTCGCGCCTCGGCCTGGCGCTCCTCGATGATCTCGGAGACCACCCGTCGCCGGACCGGCGATACGGGCGGGTCTTGGGCTTTCGGAGCCGCGTCGGTGTCGGCGGCCGGTGACGGCGGGGGTTCGGTCCCCGGCCGAGTGGTCGGCGTCACCGGCGTCCGAACCGCCTTGCCGATGTGCCCGAAGAACTCGCCGAGCGATCGCATCACCGACGGCGGCTTGGCCGGCCCGCCGGGCGAGGGGAGAGGCGGCGCGGGCTCATGGCCCCGCGCTGGGTCTGGTCGTTCGTCTTGTCCGCTCTGCGGATCGGCCATGAGGGTGAATCGTACGGCGACCCGCGGCGCACCCACGCCGGGCTAAGCCCCCGCAGCGCTCTCGATCTCCCGCCGCAGGCGCTCCAGGTCCGCGGGCGCGTGCAGCGCCCACCACCACGTGCGGTCGCTGAGCAGGCGAGCCTCCTCCAATCGCTCGCGCGCGAGCGCCGCGCGTCGCGTGAGCGATTCGAGCGCGTCGGCGTGGGAGCGCCGCGAAGCGTCGAGCAGTGCGTGCAGTTCGCGGTACAGCGCCCGGCGCTCGGCGCGGGCGCCGCTGTCGCGCCGGGCGCGGGACCGCAGGGATGCGATCTGGGCGACCAGTGCCCGCTTGCGCTCAACCGCCGACGGGTCGTCGAGCAGCGCGGGGTCGTGCCGGGCGCGGTGCGCGGTCCACGACGCGCCGGTCACGTCCTCCAGCGTCGGCAGTTGGCTGTTCTCGAGCCCGTCGAACCGGAGGCGCAGCGTCGCGGAGACCGTGACCGCGGGCGCAAGCCTCGGCGATTTCCCCCCGCCGCCCCCGAGCCACTCCGCCAGCCACGCCTCCATCACCGGGTCATAGACCTCGCCGCCCAGCCCGTGGATGAACAGGTCGCACGCCCACCACCGGAGGATCGTCGTCATGAGCAGCGCCCGGGGTGCGAGCGCGGGCCCGTCTGTCGCCGCCGCGTTGGGCGCGGCATCGAGCCACCGCCGCAGGTCCCGCACCAAGGCTTTGCGCCGCACGAACCCGCCTTCGGGCGTCGCGCCTTTCCCGCCCCCCGCGCGCTCGACGACCCACAGCGGCAGTTCGATCTCGTCGTCGCTCGTCGGCACGCTCAGCAGCGTGAGCCCCGCTTCCGGACGCTCGCGGACCGCCTGGTTGTACGCTCCGGCGCAGGCCCGGGCGTCGGAGGCCATCTGCGCGACCAGGCTCCGGGCCGGGCTCCAGCGCAGCAGATCGCTCGCGCGGAGGTACGACCAGCCCGCCGGGCAGATCGCCCGGGCGATCTGATCGGCCAGTGAGACGCCGGCGCCCGCGCCGCGCGCGAGCCGATCACGCAGATCGCTCAACCGCTCCTCCGCCACCCCGCTCGCGGCGCGCGCGCCCGGTTCCAGCGCCGGTACGGGTGAAACACCCGAGACGGGACGGAAGCCGATGGGCGCATGTCCCGCCGGCGCCCGGCTGGTGAAGACGTTCCATTCGACCACGCCGGGAGAAGCGCCCCCCGGGCCGCCCGCCCGGACCACCGGCACGCGCAGCACGCCGGGGTCGTTGTCGTCCTGGTCGACGGCGGCCCACAGGCGCTGGAACCGGCGCGATGGACCCGCGCCGCCCTTTGCCGCTCGCGTCGCGAGCGCATCACCCGCGAGGAACTTGGCGAGGATGCCGGCGTGCCACCATTCGAGCTGGTGCCCGGTCATGACCACGGGCGCATCGGGCGCATCGGGCGCTACGGGCGCATCGGGCGCGAGCGGCACGCTGCCATCGCCTCGCACCACCGCGAGCGTTGCACGGTGCGCACGATCGCCGATCGGCGTGGCGTCGAAGTGTTCCTGAGCGAGCAAGGCCCATGTCGATGCGGGCGACGGGCGCAGCACGACCGACAGCGGCGAGGAACCTCGCCCAGCGCCGGAACCCGGCAACGAAGACGGCTGACCGTTCTGTGCCGACATCGCGGGCATTGTTACCCCGATCTGTCGCGGGGCGATCCGGCGCGGCCATCCGATGCGCCTCACACGCCCCGCGGGTGTCGCTGACGCCAGAGCGTTACCGCGTCGGGCTCGCGCGGATAAAGAGGGTTGAGAAGGCTTGGGTCGATGCCCTCGCCGAGCACTCCCGGCTCCGTCGACGTTGCCGGCGCATCGCCGAACGCGAGCCCTTGGGCCGCGGCGATCAGCCCGAGCACGGAGAAGTGCAGAACATCGACGCGCACGCCGGCGCGCTCCGCCGCCGTCCGTAGGGGCGCGGGAAAGAAGCCGTCGGCGAGCAGCACCGAAGGCCGCGCATCGTCGCCCGCGTTCTCGCGCCATGACTCGAGGTCCTGCGCACGAAGAACGCGCCCGGCGTCGGGTTCGGCCGCGCCGGGGCCGACCTGCACCGCGGCGTTGGAAGGCGAGATCGGTTTGCCCGGCGATATCGGGAAAGAGATCCAAGCCGAGTCGGTCTTGCTCGCGAGCGCAACGCTCACACGCTCTCCGGCCCTTTGTCCGTGCAGCAGCCCGAAGGTTGCGACGGCGCTGCGATGAGAGGGCACGCCGATGCAGGTGCAGAGTGCGCGACCGGCGCCCCCCGGGCGGTAATCGCCGTCGTCCTCGCCGTGCGGGAGCGATTGGAACGCCCGCGCCCCCTCGGCGATCATCTTCCCCGCGGCGCACGCGACACGCACACCTGTGTACCCACCCGGGCCCACGCTCACGATCACGCGGTCGAGTTCCCGGGGCGATCGTCCGGAGCGTTCGAACAACCCCGCCAGTGCCGGGAAGAGCGTGTCTCCCCGGTCCCCGCGCGTGCCGCCCGCCTCGACCCCGGCCCGCGCGCCCGTTTCACTTGTCGCCACCCGCCCCGTTGGTGCGCCGACCGGGCGCACCGGTTCGTGAGCCAGAAGACGCACGCCCCGAGGGGACACGAGCGCGAGGCCCACGCCCGCGCCCAGGAGGTGATCCCCCGCACCCACTCCCGGCGGCCCGTCGCTTGCGTCCGACGGCGCATCCGAAGTCGGGTTGCTGGTCTCGATCGCGAGCACGAGCAGTTCGGGGGTGGTGCTCACGCGTCGCCCCTTCGGACGTCCGACCGCGCGCGGTCTGCGCCGGCGCGCACGACGCCCTCGCCGGCGCTCAGGGGCCGCTGCGTGCGCGGGCCGAAGCGTTCGACCCACTCGCCGACGCTCAGGCCGCGGCGCGACCGCGGGTCCTTCACCCAGAGCATCATCTGCACGTC
>CALMQD010000371.1 GCA_937871415.1 uncultured Phycisphaerales bacterium
CGAGGTTGCCGGTGGGCTCGTCGGCCAGCAGCAAAGACGGTTGGTTGACCAGTGCGCGGGCGATCGCGACGCGCTGGCGCTGTCCGCCGGAAAGCTGCGACGGGCGGTGGCCCATGCGATCGCTCAACCCCACGCGCTCGAGCGCACGCCGGGCCATCTTCCGCGCCGAGAAGACGTGCTTGGCGGAGTAGATGAGCGGGAGCATGACGTTGCCGACCGCCGTGAGGCGCGGGAGCAGCTCGAAGGACTGGAAGACGAAGCCGATCTCCTCGTTGCGGACGCGCGCAAGTTCGGCCGCGCCGAGCTTCTGAGTCTGGCGACCGTTGAGCTCGTAGACGCCGCGGGTCGGGCGGTCGAGGCACCCGAGGATGTTCATGAGCGTGCTCTTGCCCGAGCCGGAAGCGCCCATGATCGCGACGAACTCGTTGCGTTCGATCGTGAGGTCGATGCCGCGGAGCGCGTGGATGCGTTCGACGCCGACCTTGTAGACCTTCTCGAGTTGCCGGATGCGGATGGTCATCGCGGGTTGGGCCTGGAACGATCGGTGAGCGGTTCGCGGATGGAACGGGTGCGGCGCTTCGACGGACGATTCGCAGCGCGGCTCGTCACGGGCCCTTGGTAGTGCTCGACGCGGACTCTGTCGAGGCCGACGGGGATGATCCGCCGGACGGCGAGGACGACTGGGACGAGTCGTCCTTCGGCTTCCCGCCGCCGTCGGCCGACGCGGGCTCTCCGCCGGCGGGCTCCTTCTTCTTCGCGTCCTCGACGGCCTGGTCCCCGAGTTCCTGACCGTCCTTGAGCGTCGGCAGAACCTTGTACGGCCCGCTGACCACTTTCTCGCCCGGGCTCAGGCCCGACAGGACCACGGTGTGCGTCAGGTCGCTCGTGCCCGTCACCACCGGGACCGACTGCGCCTTGCCGTCCTTGAGGACGTACACGACGCGCGTGAACGACTTGCTGGCCTGCGCCGGGTCGACTTTCGTCCGCGACTCGCTCGGCAGCTCCTCGATGCGGCGATCGACCACGGCCTGGCTGGGAACCTTCACGACGTCGAACTGCGTCTCGACCTGGATGTCGGTGTTCGCCGTCAGCCCGGCGAGCAGGTGGTCCGTGCCCGACATCTCCAGAAGGATCTCGGTCTCGAAGTAGCCCTTGCCCTCCTTCGAGATCTGGCGCTGCTGCGTGACCTGGTCGACCGTTCCCGTGAACGTGCGGCCGGGGTAGGCGTTGATGTACACCTTCGCCCGCTGTCCCTTCTTCACCAGCGCCACCGAGGACTCGTCCACCTCCGCCTTCATCACCATCACGCTCAGGTCGGCGATCTCCATGATCGTCTGGCCCAGGTTGTTGAACGTGCCGAGCACGAGCTCGCCGACCTCGTTGTTGACCTTGATAAGCGTGCCGTCGATCGGCGAGGCGATGACGCAGTTCTGGACGTCCCGCTCGGCGCGCCGGATATTCGCGCGGGTGATCTCGATGGAGGCTTCGCCCACGCGCAGGTTCGACTCGGCCTGCTGGTAGGCGGCCTCCGCCGCCTCCAGGTCGGCCTTGGAGCGCACGTTCTTCTCGAACAGATCGCGGGCCCGGTCCCGGTCGGCCCGGGCCTGGTTGAACGCCGCCTGCGTTCCCAGCAGGCGCGCCTCGTCCGCCTTGAGCGACGCCTTCTGGGCCTCGAGCGCGGCCACGAGGTCCTCGGAATCCAGCCGCACGACCACGTCGCCCTTCTTGACGACGTCACCCTCCTTGAACGGCAGCGCCGTGATGCGGGCCGAGACCTGGGCGGTGATGAGCACCTTGGTCTTGGGGTCCACCTGCCCGGGTGCGGCGACGCTCCGGACCAGATCTCCCTTCACCGCGGGCTCAAGTCGGACCAGCGTCTTGGACTGGCCCCCGCCGAACTTGATCTTCATCTCCTTGAACTGCTCGGTCCGGGAGAAAAGGAACCCTCCGATACCACACCCCAGGACGCAGAAGATGAAGATGCCGAGCAGCCATTTCCACACGCGCTTGCTCCACGAGGTCGGGACCGGGCGAGCCGAACCCCGAAAAAGACCCGGACGATCTTTGGACAGTCGCGGGACGACTTCTCGCCAGCGCCCCGAGCCCTTTTCGGGTCCGGATGCCCGGCTGGATGCGATTCCGGGGGCCTTGTTGGGCAATCGGGGGTTCTGTTTGCATCCATCGAGCCGCGGGCGCGATGCCCACGGCTGGGCGATCTGTCATCCTCAAGCCGATACAGGGGGTTGCATGTCGACGTTGCCGATCGACCAACTCCGAGTGGGACAGGTGTTGGACCGCGCCATCCAGACGCCGCGCGGCCTGACCGTGCTGGCGGCGGGCGAGCCGATCACGCCCGAGACACTGGAGCGGCTTGCGCAAGTTCGCGGCGGTTTCGTGCGCCTCGGGCCGGCGGTCCCCCCGCCCGATCCCGCACCCGCCGCGACACCGAACGCCGACAGCCCCGGCACAACCGGCGGGGATTCCGGCGATCTCACCCGCGAACCCGACCCCGAGGCGATGGAACGGGCGCGGCGGCGCGCGGCGCGCCGTGCCTGGGAAGCCGAGCGCCAGACAGCGCGTGTGCGGTCGGGCCTTCGGCGACAGGCGGACGAACTGGTGCAGAGCCTGGCGCCGCGCTGGGAACGGCTGCCGCGCCGCATCGCCCCGGGGCCGGAATCGGTGCCGTTGGCGTCGCTGGCCGACACGTGGAGCGGGCCGCTGGCGCTCGAACTGGCGAGCGAGCGCGCCGAGCGCGTGGTCATCCTGAGGCGGACGTGGGAGCGGCTGCTGTCTGCCGAGCGGGTGCGGGCGGCGACTCTGCTGGAACTGGCCGATGAACTCGTGGACCTGTTCAGCCGCCACCCCGACCGCTTCGCGGCGCTGTCGCTGGGCACGCGGCGCATCGAGGAGAGCGTCTGCGAGCACGCGTACGCGACCGGCGCTCTGTGCGTCGCGATCGCGGCACGCCTGCAGTGGAGCCTGTGGGACGTCCGGGCGGCGGCGCTTGCCGGGTTCATGGCCGACAGCGGGATGATGCTCCTGCCCAGCGACCTTCGCTCCCTCCCGCGTGCTCTGACCGAGGTGGAGTGGAACGCGTTGCACCGGCACCCGGCGTACTCGCTGGTGCTTTGCTCGCACGTGCTGGACATGCCCGAGGCCGTCGGTCTGGCGGTTTACCAGCACCACGAACGCGAGGACGGATCGGGCTATCCCGGCGGGACACGGGGAGCGATCCACGACCTGGCGCGGGTCGTCGCCGTGGCCGACGTGCTCGCCGGCGCTTCGGCCGAGCGACCCCACCGGCGCCGATCGACGGCGCACGGCGCGGTGCAACTGGTCGTGCACGAAGCCGCCGCGGGGCGGCTGGACAAGGCGACGGTGCGGGCGGCCGTCCGCGCGGTGGGGGTCTTCCCGGCGGGCTCGTTCGTCCGGCTCAGTTCCGGGCACCTGGGGCTGGTCGAGAGCGTCCGAGACCCGGAGCGGGCCGACCGACCGGTCGTGCGCCTGGTCGGCGCCGACCGTCGTGCGTTCGAGGGCGAAGAGCCCATGGCACTCTCGGGCAACGTCATCACGCGCGCCGACGCGCCGCGGGCCCTGCTCGAACTCAAGTCCGAGGTGGTGGACCTGGCCGACCCCGCGGCGGCCGAGGTCAGCATCGTCGAAGCCCTCGACGTGCCCGAGGAAGTCTCGGGCCTGATGGTCGTTTAGGACCGGTTCGTGAACGGCGGTCGCTGACGGCCCGGGGCGCTCGCACTACGCTCTGAACATGGGTGACGCACCATCCGCATCCGGCCCGGCCCATCCCGGACCGAACGTGCTCATGCTGTCCGTGTCGGGCTGCCGCGGCATCTTCGGCGTGACGATGACCCCCGAAGTCGCGGCGCGGCTCGCGCTTGCGTCCGCGGGGTTCCTTCGTGAGCAGCGCGCACGGGCCGGCGTTGCCGGCAGGCCGCTGGTGGTGCTCGGACGCGACGGGCGCGCGGGGGGTGAGTCGCTGCTTCTGGCGGCGGCGGGCGGGCTCGCGGCGGGCGGGTGCGACGTGATCGACGTCGGCGTCGCGATGACCCCGACGTGCGCGATCTTCACCGATGTCCGCGGCGCGGACGCGGGCATCGTGCTGACGGCGAGCCACAACCCGCAGCAGTGGAACGGCCTGAAACTGATCGCGCGGCGTGCGGGGCTCGGCGCCGGGGTCGTCGACGCCTGCGCGCCGGACAAGGACCTCGCGGACCGGGTGATCCGTCGTTTCCGGGCGCTCATGCCCGCCGCGGGCTCGATCGAGGGTGTCCACCCGCTCGCGTGCGACGTGCCCGCAACGCTGACGGGGACCGTGGCGAGCGCGTCGCGCGGGTCGGGCGCGCTGGGGGTGCCGAACGAAGCGACGGTCGCGCACGTGCAGGTGCTTCGCGAGGCGCTCCTGGCGATCGGCGTGCACGACGACCGGGCGATGATGGGGCTCAAGTGCGTGGTGGATTCGGTGAACGCGTCGGGCGTCGCGGGTGCGCGGGAGCTCCTGGGACCGCGGCTCGTTGCTCACCTGGGCTCCG
This sequence comes from uncultured Phycisphaerales bacterium, assembly GCA_937871415.1. Classification (GTDB taxonomy): domain Bacteria; phylum Planctomycetota; class Phycisphaerae; order Phycisphaerales; family UBA1924; genus JAHBK01. The sequence continues at coordinate 4,548 of CALMQD010000371.1, forward strand.
GCGCCTCGGGTCTGTTCCCGCACGCGCCCGAACCGCTGAAAGAGAACCTCGGCGACCTTTGCAAGGTCGTCCGCGACAAGCGCGCCGACGCCGGGTTCGCACAGGACCCCGACGCCGACCGGCTCGCGATCGTCGACGAACAAGGTTCCTATATCGGCGAGGAGTACACGCTCGCGCTCGCGGCGGAGAGCCTGCTGTCCATCGATCCCGCGAAGTCGCGCGGAGCGGTGCTGTGCACGAACCTCAGCACGTCGAGGATGATCGAAGACGTCGCCGCGAAGTACGCCGCCCACGTGGTCCGCTCGCCGGTGGGCGAGGCGAACGTGGTGGAAGCGATGAAGCGCGAGGGCGCCGTGCTCGGGGGAGAGGGCAACGGCGGGGTGATCTGGCCCCGGGTCACGTACATCCGCGATTCCCTGACCGCGATGGCGCTGACGCTCTCGCTCATCGCGCGTACGGGCAGGCCGCTGAGCCAACTGGTCGCGTCGATCCCCTCGTACGCGATCCTCAAGCGGAAGGTGGACCTGCTTGACGCCGCGGCGGCGGAACGCGCGGGCGAACAGGTCGCCCGGCACTTCGCGTCCGCCCGGGTCGACCGGCGCGACGGGGTGCGGGTGGACTTCGACGATTACGCCCGGGCGGGCAAGGCCTGGGTGCACGTGCGCGCCAGCAACACCGAGCCGATCATGCGGCTGATCGCGGAAGCGCCGAGCGCCGCGGCGGCGGAGCGGCTGATCGACGAAACACAGCGCGCCATCGCCGGGTAAGGGCCCGGTGGTTGTTCACCGGGCCAGCGCCGGGGAGCCGTTCTTCCCGGCCATCGCGACGACCACGGCCAGCAGCACGAGCCCGAAGGCGATGATGTCGTGGATCCGCAGCCGCTCCTTCAGCACGAGCAGCGAGAAGACCCCGAAGACCGTGAGCGTGATCGCTTCCTGAATGATCTTGAGCTGCGGCGCCGTGAAGGGCCCGCCTTGCGAGATGTGCCCGTACCGGTTCGCCGGCACTTGCAGCGCGTACTCGGGCAGTGCGATGAGCCAGGAAATGACGACCGCCAGAAGCAGCGGCCAGGTCTTCTGGCGAAGGTGGCCGTACCACGCCCAGGTCATGAAGACGTTCGAGAGAACCAATAGTCCGACCGTCTGAAGCACGCGGATCATGGCCCGACTGTAAGGGCGGCGTGCCGGTGGGCAGCGAACGATCGCGCTTGGCTGCCGGCGGCGGGGCAGGTCGCTGTCTGTCCCTCATCCCGCGCCCGAAGGCGGAGAATGTCTCGTGGCGGGAGCGGACAACGAACGCCCTCGACACACGGTCCCTGCACTCCCACATCCGCGATGGTCTGTCGCGGCACGCCGGTTTCCCGGCGTTGGGCCGAGCATGGCTCGGTGTCGTTGTTGCAAGTGTCGAAGGCGCGCCCGAAGAACCGGGGTTGGACACGGACTCCAACCGCGGGTCTGTAAGCACGCTGCACCGACGCCGGCAGCAAAGCGCAATCTTCACTTATCAGTACGCATGATTACGACACCGCCTGCGCGAAGTTTGGGAGTTTCTGTTCCTCAAGTCGCAGAGATTCACAACTTGATAAACTTCGCCTCTGAGAACAGGGATTACCCTGGCGTTCCGACCGGCCCACCGACGGTGTGCGAATCAC
>CALMQD010000372.1 GCA_937871415.1 uncultured Phycisphaerales bacterium
GTCTCCGGGTCGGCGTCGGACTCTCAGCGGGGCCCGCCGGGCGTCGGCGCGGGGGCCGCCGGGCCGGTGCGGGGCGCGGCGTTCACCCCCGCCGGCGATCCACCCAACCGCACGCGTGCCTCACGCGGGAGCATCTCCACCAGTTCGCCCGCGACCACCAGCGCCCGCGTGCACAGCCGATCGATAAACGTGCGATAGAACCCGTACACGCTCAGGCACGGCACCGCCAGCAGCAGACCCAGCAGCGTGTGGAAGAGCGCCTTGGCGATGCCGCCCGAGAGGGTCGCCGGCGACGCCTGGCCCTGCGCCGATTGCAGCGCGGCGAACGCCAGGATCATGCCCCACACCGTTCCAGCCAATCCCAGCAGCGGCCCGAGATTGCCGAGCACGTTCAACGGCTCGACCTTGCGGAACCAGCGCGAAACCTCCTCGCTCGCCGCCATTTCCGCCGCGTCACGCACCGCGTCTTTGTCATCCGCCGCGACGTTGAGCCCGGCCCGGACCGCCTTGCTCACGATCGCGCTGTCCTCCTCGACGAACTGGCGCAGATCGCCCCAGCGTTGCCCCTTGATGCACGTCAGGATGATCTTCTCCGATTCCTCGGGGGCGACGTTGCTGCGTCGAACCTCGAGGATCACCATGAAGATGATCGTCCAACCCGCGAGGCTGCCGGCGATCAGCAGCACCGTAAAGAGGTCGAACGACTCCTTGAAGAGCGACATGAGGGAAATGTCCCCGCCGCTCGGCGCGGCCGGGGCGTTTGCCGCCGGCGGAACGGTGGCCGGAGTCGCCGCCGTACCCGTGTTCGTCGGGGTGGCCGGCGTCTGTGCGAGGACTTTGGCCGCGGAGTACGTGCCCAGCACGAGCACCAGGGTCAGCAGTACCGGTCGCAGGAGAGACCTCCACGCGCCGGTCCGCCGAACTGTCTGCTGGGACGTGAGTTGCAAAGGACGCGGGTGCTCGGTCGGAACCCCCGTCGTCTGGTCGATCGATCCCTGATGTGCGGGCGAGGCAGCGTCCGTGTCACAGCCGTGTGGCATCGATGGCTCCAATAGGTCGAGCAGTGTACCGATCTGTCGGGACCCGGGTCCGGGGTGGCGTGTTTGTGCCGGCCGTTCGCGCCCAGGGGGGCGCGGCCCGCCGGGCCCGTCGTTCGCGCCCGCCCCTCAACGCGGTGCCCTTGCACCGGCCCGACTGTCCGCACCGCCTCCCCCGCGATGCAAGTTGGATTCCCGGGTCAACCCCGAGTTCCCGGCGCCGGCGTCTGCGGCCGCCACCCGGGCGGTGGTCCGGGTTTCCGGTACGATGTGATGGTGCGGGGTGTTGCGAGTTAACCGATACCCGCAATCCCGCCGCTGTCCCGGCGTTCTGCCGGTACACCGTTGCGAAGCACCTTCCGTCCACCGCTCGTGGAGAGGCCCTTATGAAACTGCGCTTGAACCGATCGCTCACGCTCCTGGCGCCGCTGGCGCTGGCGACCACGCTGACCTCAACAACGCTTCTGGCCCAGCCCTCCGCCGGCGGCGGCAGGGGAGGCCAGGGCGCCCAGTCCAACGAACAGCCCGCTCCCGGCGCAGGGCAGGGCGAGCGCCGGCGCAGGCCCGGGCGAGCCGGCGGCGGTCCGGGCGGGTTCATGGGCCGCATGGAGCAGATGTTCGATCCCTCCGTCACCTCCGACGACATCAAGACGTGGAAGTCGCGACTGAAGCTGACCGACGACCAGTCCACCACGGTCGAGGCGCTCTTCGAGGCGTACCAGGTGCAGTTCGCCGCCGACGCGAAGGCCGCCCGCGAGAAGGTCGACGCCCTGCGCGAGGAGGCCCGGGAAGCCCAGGACCCTTCGATGTTCGAGGACATCATGAAGGAGCGCCAGGCGTTCCAGAAGAAACGCGACGAGATGGAGAAGTCGCTCTTTGGCGACGTCAAGGCGGTCCTCAACGAGCAGCAGCTGGCCGAGTGGCCGCGCATCGAGCGCGACCGGCGGCGTGAGCAGACGCTCGGCAACGGGCTGATCGCGGGCGAGCGCATCGACGTGGCGCAACTCGTGTCCGAACTCAACCTGACGCCCGAGCAGCTCGCGCCCATCAGCCCGATCCTCGATCAGTACAAGGACGAGCTCGACCGCGAACTCATCACCCGCAACCAGTACTACGAGCAGGCGCAGGGCCGCATGCGCGACTTCATGCGGGCCGCGATGACCGAAGACGGCGGCGACAACACCGAGCTCGAAAAACTGATCAAGGACGGACGCGAAGCGGGCATGCGCGTGCGCGATGTCAACCGCAAGTTCGTCCGCCAGATCGAGCCCATGCTCCCCGACGCCCAGCGGACCAAGTTCGACGAGGAGGTGAAGCGTCAGAGCTACCCGATGGTCTACCGCCCGACCTACGCCGGGCGGGTGCTCGACGCCGCCGACAAGTTCGAGGATCTCACCGCCGACCAGCGCTCCGCGCTGTCGGGCATCCGCGAGACCTACTCCCGCGACCTCTCGGCCCTTCAGGTCAAAATGGAAAAAGCCGTCGAGGATCAGCAGGCCAGTTTCTCGCTCCAGAGCATGCGGCGCGGCCCCTTCGGCATGATGGACGGCGCCATGGGCGACCTCGACCGTCAGCGCCGCGAACTCGACGACGCCACCGCCGACAAGATCAAGGCCCTCCTGACCCCCGAGCAGGCGAGCAAACTCCCCGAACGCCGCGGCTTCGGCGGGGGCGACGGCGGCAACGGCGACCGGCCCCGGATGCGTGACGGCGGCAACGACTCCGCGCCCGGCCAGCAGGGCGACCCGGA
>CALMQD010000373.1 GCA_937871415.1 uncultured Phycisphaerales bacterium
CGGCACGGGGCTTGAACCGGCGCTGCTCAACGCGGTCGTCGGACGCCCCGTGCGGCGTGACGTCGCCTTCGACACGCCCCTCACCGAGGCCGACATCGACATCCTCCAACCGGCGCCGATGAAGACCGCGGCGCACCGCACCGTCCGCCGAATCTGCTTCGTCACCGGCTCGCGCGCCGAGTTCGGCCTGCTCCGCCCGGTCATCGAAGCCGTCTCCGGCCGGGAATCACTCTCGCGCCAGGTCGTCGTCGCGGGCTCGCATTTGCTCGGCGACATGCCGACCGCGGCCGAGGTCGAGAGCGCGTTCCACGTCGACGCCCGGGTCGCGATGCAATCGAGCCCCGACGCCATCGGTCTGGGCGACACGCGCCAGCGCGACGCCGCGAGCGTGGGCGCGGGCATCGTCGGCTTCACGCGGGCCTTCCGGGACCTCACTCCCGACGTCATTGTGGTGCTGGGCGACCGGATCGAGGCCTTCGCCGCCGGCGCGGCCGGCGCGATCGGCGGACAACTCGTCGCCCACATCCACGGGGGCGACCGCGCCGAGGGCATCGCCGACGAGTCGATGCGTCACGGCATCAGCAAACTCGCGCACATCCACTTTGCCGCCAGCGAGCGCTCCGCCGCGCGGCTCATCGCGATGGGCGAGGACGACTGGCGGGTCTTCAACGTCGGCTCGCCGGCAATCGACGGCCTGGGCCGCGTCCAGCCGCTCACCGACGCCTCACTCCTGAACGAACCGAGTTCGGCGACCCCGGCGGCGCACGTGTCGCAGGCCCTGCCGCGCTGCGTCGTACTGCTCCACCCCTCCGGGTTCAGTCCGCAGCACGAAGAGACCATGGCCGCGCACTTGTTCGAGCAGGTCGAAGCGCTCGCCGCCGCGATGCGCCTGACGCCTGTTCTGGCCCTGCTTCCCAACCACGACGCCGGCCGCGAAGCCATCGTGCCGCTCCTCCGCTCGCGCGCCGCCGACGGCTGGCTCGTGCGCGAACACCTGCCCCGCGCCGTGTTCCTGTCGCTGCTCAAGCACTTGGCGATGAACGGCGGCGTGCTCATCGGCAACTCGTCCGCGGGCCTGATCGAGGCCGCGGCTTTGGGCGTGCCGGTGGTGAACGTCGGCCCGCGCCAGAACGGGCGCGAGCGCGGCGGCAATATCGCCGACCTGGGCGAACACGAGATCGATCGCCTCGCCGAGCGCGTGCGGGAAGTCCTCGCACGCCCGATCGAGCAGCGGTCGCGCCACCCCTACGGCGACGGCCACGCCGCGATCCACATCGTGAGTGTCCTGGAATCCATCGACGCCGACAACCCGCGCTGGCTCCGCAAGCGCAACGCGTACTGATCGCGTCCATCCGCCGCGCTCACATCTTCATGACGATCTTGATCCCCTCGCCGCTCTGCATGAGGCGGAAGCCCTCGGCGAAGTCCTCGAGCCGGATCTGGTGCGTCACGATCTCGTCGAGTTCGAGGCGCCCCGAGAGGAGCATCTCCTCCATCTGGTACCACGTCTCGAACATGCGCCGCCCGTTGATCCCCAGCACCGTCGCGCCCTTGAAGATCACGTGATTCGAGAGGTCGAAACTGATCGGGCGCGAAGGAATTCCCAGGAGCGCGGCCGTGCCGCCCATGCGCAGCGCCCTGAACCCGTCGTCGATCGCGTTGGGGTTGCCCGACATTTCGAGCAGCACGTCGGGCCCGTCGCCGCGGGTTTCCGCGCGGACCTTCTCGATCCACTTGGGGTCGTTGGCCTTGTAGGCCTCGACCGCCCCGAGCTTGCGCGCGAGTTTCAGGCGCTTCTCGTCGACGTCGGTCACGAAGATGCGTGATGCGCCCGCGCACTTGGCCACCGTCACCGCCATGAGCCCGATGATCCCTACGCCCGTGATCAGCACCGTCTTGGCGCTCACGTTCGCGCTCATCACCGTGTGCACCGCGTTGCCCAGGGGGTCGAGCACCGCGGCGAGATGATCGGGGATCTTGGGGTGCACCGGCCAGATGTTCTCTTCCGGCACGCTCACGAACTCGGCGAAGACGCCGTCGCGGTCGACCCCGAGGATCTTCGTGTCGCGCGCGATGTGGGCGTTGCCCGTCCGCGCGTTGTAGTCGGTCCACGAGCAGATGTGCCCCTCGGCCGACACGCGCCGTCCGACCTTGACCTTGTCGCCCACCGCCGAGCCGACGCGCTCGACCACGCCGACGAACTCGTGTCCGGTCACGATGCCGACCGGGATGCGGTTCGCCGCCCAGTGGTCCCACTCCCAGATGTGCCGGTCCGTGCCGCAGATGCCCGCGTGCGTCACGCGCACGAGCACGTCGCGCGGCCCGATGGCCGGGATCGGCCTCTTGGGATCGAGCATGAGTCCCGGGCCCGCGTGGTGCTTGTAGAGGGCGCGCATCGTGCCGGTCGCGCCGGCGGGGATCGCGTTCGACGACGGATTCGTGCTGTTCATGGTCTTCTCGGCGTGAGCGCCGACGCTGGAGGCCTGCCGGCCGTTGGGCTCGGCGGCACGGGTGGAGGCGGTCATGGTGCCGGACTGTACGTCGGCCCCGGCTGTCGGCGCGGCCGAACGCCTTTCGCCGCCACAGAGCGGAAAATACGCCCGGCTCAGTCCTTCAACTCAAAGCTCGCCCCGTCCATCGCGTCGAAACTCACGAAGTCTCCCACCCGAAAATCCGACGCACGCTGGCGGTCGTCGGTCAGGCGGCAGTGCACCGGCACCGCGGCGTCCACGACAATTGTGTTCCGCGCCGCGTCGGTCGCCACCACCTTGCCCTGCACGCGCCGCGGACGCCCGAAGACCGGCTCGAGGTACTTGCCCCCCGAGTTCACCACGTCCACCCGGCGCGCGTCCAGCGCGATGACCCCGACCACGCGCTTCTGGACCTTGCCATCCAGCGCCGCCGGGCTCTCGATG
>CALMQD010000374.1 GCA_937871415.1 uncultured Phycisphaerales bacterium
CGGCATCGGGCGGGCGCTCTACGCTCGGCACGAACCGGACCCGCGTCGACGGGTGCTGCACGCCCCCCCTCCCCCCCCGTTCCCCTTCCCTCCGCCCCGCAGCCCTCCGAGACCCTGCCCATGGCCAAGAAGAACTCCGCCCGTCGCAAGACTGTCAGCAAGTCCAACGGAAGCGCGAAGAAAGCCGCGACCAAGAAGAGCGCACCGAAGAAGAGTGCCGCGAGAAAGTCATCCAAGCCCGCGGCGAAGGCGGGATCGCTCAAGCGCCGCGGCGCAACCGGCGCCGGCGCGGCGGTGAACGAGAACCCGTCGCGTGTGACGACCGGCTCGGGCGCGAACCCCGACACGATCGGACGCTCGCTCGTCGACATGTTCAATCGCGGGCAGTTCAAGGAGATCGAGGCGAAGTGGTGGTCGCCGTCGATCGTCTCCATCGAGGGTCTGGGCATGGCGTGGCACGGGCGCAAGGCCGTGGAAGAGAAGAACGGCGGCTGGATGGCGCAGAACCGCATCGTGGGCGCCTCGGCGGAGGGGCCGTTCATCGGGGCCACCGGGTTCGCGGTGAAGTTCCGCATGGAGGTCGAAGAGATCGCCACCGGCAAACGCACGCTGATGGAGGAAGTCGGCGTGTACACAGTTCAGGACGGGAAGATCGAACGCGAGGAGTTCATGTACGGCTCGGCGAAGTGAGTGCATTTTCATTCGTCGGCACGGCGCTCCCGGCGCGGATTGATCGGCGCGCGTTATGGGGCGCGGAAGAATCGGCGCCGGCGAATCCGAGCTGAAAAAAGCGGCAAAAAGGCGTGGAACCGCGCAACGGGGCGGGGCGTATCGATAGGCGGAACCTTGGCCAGGATGGACCAGGGCCACGAACCTCCCCTTTGCAAAGCGCCCCCAAATGCCTCCGGGGGCGTTTTGTTTTTCACGAACGACCAACGACCAGGCGACCGCGACGGCTAAACGCACGAACGCGCATCGGCGCAGTGAAAACGCGCGCCGATTTCGGCGCGCGTGGTCGTGACATGGCTTCGCATCAAGTTCGCTTCGCGGCTATCGCAGCGTTCCGGGTTGGCCGGGATTGCCGGGCTGGCCAACCGACCCGTCCGGAGCCTTCGACTGACCGGGCGCACCGCCCGGTCCACCCTTGCCACCGGGTTGAACGAAGCGACCGGGTCGACGATCGCGCCCCACGCCGCGGCCTCCGTCGCCTCCGTTGCCGCCATTGCCGGGACGGTCGAAGACATTCTGATGACCGGTCGTGCCGGCGTTGCCGCCCGGACCTCCGTTGCCCGCGGGCGCCCGTCCATCGGGTGGAGAGTCGCCACCGTTGCCGCCGCGGCCTCCGTTGCCGCCACCGGCGCGCGAGCTCCCGTTGCCGCCCGCGCCGCCAGCGCCGCCATTGCCGCCGGGAATGGAAGGCGCGGAATCGAGGCCTTCGCCGCCATTGCCTCCCTTTCCGCCATCACCGCCTGTACCGCCGCGTCCTTCGCCTTGCCCTCCCATGCCGCCGTTGCCTCCCTTGCCGCCACCGCGCCCACCATTGCCGCCGATTCCGCCTACTCCGCCGCGGCGATCGGAGCCTTTCTGCGCATCGCCGCCTTTGCCACCGTTGCCGCCGGGACCGCCCCCATGGCCTCCACCTCCTCCGTCGCCGCCTGTGCCGGGGTCGTTGCACGCATCGCCGGGGCCACCCGCGCCCCCGTTACCGCCAGGTCCGGTGCCAACGCCGCCGCTCCCACCCTGACCGCCATCGCCGCCACCAACGCCACCCGGCCCACCGTCGCCGCCGCGTCCGCCGGATTCACCGAGTGCAGCGAGGCCGCCGCGACCGCCATCCCCACCTCTTCCTCCGCGGTGCCGCCCTTGAGGGTCTGCGTCTCCGCCCGCACCGCCACGGCCGCCCTGCCCTCCGCCACTGCCGCTGTTGCCTCCGTTCCCGCCGTTGCCGGGAGATTGGGTCCGACTACCATCGCCGCCCCGTCCGCCGTCGCCGCCCCGTCCGCCGAGCGCGCCGTGGCCTCCGGCACCGCCATTTCCACCCGGTTCGGTATCCGTCGCGCGGGCACCGTTGCCGCCCGGACCGCCGCTACGTCCGTAGGGGCTTCCCTCGTTTCCGCCCGGCCAACCGGGGTGGCCGTCCGACTTGCGATTGGGATGGTCATCTGGATGGCCCCCGGCGTCGCAGCCGTAGCACCATCGGTTGAAGACAGGGTGAAGCGCATTCCAGCACGACGGTCCGCTGTCCAGCCACTCGTTGAAGTTGTCCATCGTCGCGGAAGAAGCCGGCTTCTCTGTTCGAGAGTGGGCACTCGCCGGGGTCTTCAGGCCGTGCTCCCAATACGACCACTTCGCCTGCCAATCTTCGGCCTCGGTCAGTTCTGAACTGTCGATCCCGATCCCGGTGCCTGCGTACCACAAATCCAGGAACAGATACAGATCGGCGACGCCGATCACGCCGTCGCCGTCGTAGTCGCCCAGGAGCGGCGCCTTGGGGTTGGGCTCGAACCAGGTGTCGAGATAATCAAAGAGGTCCGCGGGCGCGACCGCGCCATCGGCGTCGAAGTCCGCGTTCACCGGCGTGAGCAGCACCGGACGAACCCGGCCCTCCTCGTCCAGGCACGTCGCGACGATCTGGCCGCGGTTGTTGATCTCGCGCGCATCGCGCAGCGTCGGGCAGGGCCCGACGACCAGTTCCTGCAGACGGATCGGCGTCCCGCCGCGCCATGCGACCGCGGTGGAGTGCTGCGCTCGCGCCCGCGTAAAGGCCGTGAAGTTCTGGGCCAACCCGACGTTCCAGGAGCCGACCCCTTCTGCGCGGTACTCGTTGTCGAACGCCACGCCCACCGTGTCGCCGAGGTCGTTCAGGCCGTGCGCACGCGACGAGGTGTAACCCGCCAGCGTCGGCAGCACGGCCGCGCCGTCGTTGATGCTGTTCCACACGACCGCGTGCATAACCTCAACACTCGGCGCGGTCTCGACGCCGTTCTCCGCCGCACCGACCGTCACGCCCGCCGTGTTGATGTCCGCGGCGATCGAGTGCGTCCCGCCCGAGAGCAAACCGAACTGCGTGATCGTGTTGCCCCCGAGCCACATCGCGGCCCGGTACGGATAGCCCGCGTCATTCCGCCTGTAGGTTCCGATCCACTGGTGCGAGTTGTTCACGCCCGCGAACAGCGGCTGCTCCGGGTACAAGCACACGCCCAGGTCCACCGTGCCCGGGAACCCGCCCGCCGGCGGCGTTGCGGGGATCTCCGGGCGCGCCTGCGGCATGTACGCAAAGACCCGCACCGAATCGGGCGCGACGCTGCTCCCCGTGATCAGCACGCCGAGCACCTCGCCGTACTCATTCACCCGCACCGGCACCATGTCGGCGCCGACGTCGGCGTCTTCGGGTCGGTCCAGGACCTTCGCGACATACGGCTGTGCCTCGGCGATAGAGCACAGCGCCAAGGACGAAACGGCGAGAAGCAGTGAACGGCGGATGAGGCGGCCGCGACCCGGAATGTGGAATGCCATGAAGGAGCCTTGGCGGCCGAGAGCGTCACGTTTGCAGCGCAAACTTCGACCCGGAAGGGGTACTGAGACCGCCATGAGATTAGCACCGGGTATCGAGTCATGCAACCCGGTCAACATAACTTGCCGGGCATTCACGTGAAAATACCGCACGCATCCGACCGGCGGAGGATGACGAAACGGCGGGTATTCCCTGATTCGGCGTCCTCGCGGGGGGCAATCTTCATCCCGCCGTGACATCACTTCGCCGAGTTCGCGGGCGTCGGCGTCAGCGCGTTCTCATCATCGGTCACCTTCGGCGGCGCCAGCACCGGCGGATCGTTCGGCTCGTCTCCGGGGCCCGCCAGGCGGTACAACGCGCCGATCACGGCGCGCGTCGTCGCCGTGAAGCGTGCGCGGTCGAGCGTCTCGATCGTGTCCGACGGCTGGTGGTAGTGCGGCGAGCGGAAGTTCGCGGTGTCCGAGAGGATCACCGCGGGCACGTTGATCGCCAGGAACGGCGCGTGGTCGGAGCGGAGCAGGTCGGGCGGCGCGATAGGGAGGAAGTCGACCGCCACAATCTTCACGCCCGGCTCGTCGGGGTGGTCGGGGTTCATGCCCGGCCTCCGATCCGCGCGATCGGCCTGCGCGTCGCGGCCCTTGCCCTTGCGGGCGATCGCGGGCTCGTTCCCCGGCGCGCTCTGGTACATCGCCTTCACCAGCGCCTGCGAGAACGTGCGGTGCGGCAGGATGCCGGCGAGCCCGATGAAGTCACCCACGTTGGGCGGCTTGAAGTGCTTGCTCTCGGGCAGGGGGCTCTTCTGTGAACCGGGCTTGGTCGAGAAGTACCCGAGCATGTCGAGCGAGACCATGCCGACGATCTGGAGTTCGCCCTTCTCGACGCGTTCCTGGAGCCGCCCGGCGTGGGCGCGCGAACCGACGAGCCCGACCTCCTCGAGGTTGAAGAAGATCAGGCGCACCGAACGCTTCATCGGACGGTTCTTGAGCACGCGCGCGGCCTCGAGCACCGCCGCGGTCCCCGTGCCGTTGTCGTCGGCACCCGGCGCATCGGCCACGGCGTCGAAGTGGGCTCCGAGAAAGAGCCACTCACTCTTGAAACGGGGGTCCGAGCCGGGGATGTCGACGTAGACGTTGTTCCACGCGGGCTCGTCGTGATCCCCGCCGAGGAAGTCGATGGGTTCGAGCTGCGGCTCGTACCCGAGGGCCTTGAGTTCGCGGACCAGGTACGCCTCGGTATCGCGGAGGCCCTTCTTGTGCGCTTCGTCGCTGAAGGCCGCACGCCTGGTAGGCAGAGCCGAGACGATGTCCATGAGCCGCTGGCTGGCGACGAGGTTCTCCGGACGGCTCGGTTCCTTGGCAACCGGCGCCGGCGGCGCGGGCGCCGGAGCGGGATCGCTCGCTCGTGCCCCCGAGCCG
>CALMQD010000375.1 GCA_937871415.1 uncultured Phycisphaerales bacterium
GGGGGGGGGGGGGGGGGGGAGGGAGGTGGGGGGGGGGGGGGGGGGGGGAGAGATGTCGTGCGGGCGGGAGGCGCGTTCGCGGCGACAGTGAGAGTGATTCTTCCCCTCTCCCTCTGGGAGAGATGTCCGAGTCTTCGAGGACAGAGAGGGCCGCCTTCGCCGCCTTTGCCTTCGGTGGCACCAATCTCCAGATCGGTGCGCCTCGATGTCTTCGGTGGCACAGGCCTCTGGCCTGTGCGCCTTTCTGCCTTTGCCTCCGTGCCACCGACCGCGGCCGTCGCGGCCGCTCTCGGTGCTGCCTTTCCTCAAAACCCAACCCCCCCCTCCGCGCACCCCGCAACCTCCGTCCTCTCCGCGGACGCCCCTCCGGATTCACCGCCGCGCCGCCGAACCGCGAAGCACCTTCACCGCCTCGCGCGTGAGCAGCCCCGCCTCGTGCAGCACGCGCAGGTGGTGGCTCACGATCGTGATGCCCAGTTCCAGCCGCTGGGCGAGCGAGGTCACGTCGGACGGGCGGCAGATCAGGTGCACCAGCACCTCGACGCGGATGCGGGCCGCCAGCACCTCGGCGATCCGCTCCAGGTCGGCACAGAACTCGCGCACGGCGTCATCTTGGGCCTTGTCCATCGGTCGTCCCCGTGGCTGTGCCGATCGCGCGGCGGTGTCGAGACGAAACAACGATGAGACCCGCCTCACAGACTACCCGATCTCACTCCCCGACGCGAACCCCCCTCTCCCTCCTCGCCCATCAACCCGCGAGACCGTCACGGATCCATACGAGCGAGCGATACCCGCCCGGCGCGGTGTTTACGCACAGACTTGATCACCACTGAATGAACAACCCCACCCGGTTGGGTGGCACGATCGATCACATCGCGAGTTGGAACTTGGTACACCGCCTTCCGTCACCGACGGATTTTCGGAAGTTGCGAACAGTCAATCACCGGACCAATCGGAGCAGACTGGATATGCAGGAGCAGCCGGCGATGACGAAACAGACAGTCGCGGCCGCGTGAACTACGTGCCCGGCAACCTCGGGTCTCCGACGATTTCCCTCGGCCTCCGCGTGCGCAACCTATCTTCGCCAGAAGGACTTCTTGTGCAATACGCGCGACTTGACCGGCGCGACCCTTGCGATCGCTCGTACTTCCCGGCGCCCGCGACGCGATCGGCTTCATCGTCGAGCAACTCGTTTAAGGGCTGCTCCACGTCGAACGGACCACCTCGTCGAGGTGGCCGCGGGCTTTCTCCGTGTCCACCACCACCGCCGCCCTCAGGCCATCCTCCGCCTGCATACCTGCCGTCCCCGTGTTCCT
>CALMQD010000376.1 GCA_937871415.1 uncultured Phycisphaerales bacterium
GGATGAGCCGGAGCATCGCCCCCGCCCCCCCCGTCCCCCCCGCCCCGCCCGTCCCCCCCGTCGCCGCGGCGTTGTCCGCGCGCGGGTCCGCTCCCGGCCCCTCGCCCGGCAGAGCCTGCTCGTCCCTCGGGTTGGTTTCGGAAGAGGTCAAGGGGTTCTTCGGGCGTGCCGGCCTCCACAAGTCCGTTCGCAAAGGGATCGGCCGATTCCGCCCCCGGGCGTCAAGACGCTTCCCGATCGGTGCGGGTTTGCCTGACCGGCGCCGCGGCGAGAGGCAACGCCATCCGGGACGCGTTCTCCGCACCCCCAGAACAGGCTGCTGCCAGCGGTCGCGGGGGTGGCAGCGACACAGGATTGCGCGAGCTCCGGAAGCTCCATAGACCCTGCCCAAACCCCGTCGGCCCTGCTCCGAACCATTTGATCAAAAAACGACCCACAAATCGTGAACTCACCGGCTCGCGCCCAAACACGATCGGATAGGATGTTTGCAAGCGTCCGATCCACCCTGAGTTCCGGCCGCCGCACGCCCCCCGCGCTGCACCACCACGTCGTCCGGACCCCGCGCCCCGCGGGTCGGCACCGAAAGGCGCGGAGGGGCGGCGGGTTCGCGGCGGGCCGTCGCGTGCCGGGGACAGGACCGAAGGACTCGGGTGTGTCCCCCAAGGGGGATTCCCGGGGATCCGCGGCACTGCGGGCGCGCGGCGAGGCGGGCCGGAGCGCGAGGAGGCGGCATGTTCTCTCAGACGACCGAATACGCACTGCGAGCGATGAGCTGGCTGGCCCTCTCACCAGAGGTCCTCGTCCCCACCGCCATGCTCGCGGAAAAGACCAAGGTCCCGCCCCATTACCTCGCCAAGGTCCTGCAGCAGTTGTCCTCCGCGAAACTCATCACCGGGCGCCGGGGTGTGCGCGGCGGGTACAAACTGGCCCGCCCCGCGTCGAATATCTCGCTCCTGGAGGTCGTGCGCGCCGTCGCCGACGTCGAGCGCATCACCTCCTGCCCCCTCGGGCTCGACAACCACGGCCCGAACCTCTGCCCGCTGCACCGGCGCATCGACCTGGCGGCCAAGACCATCATCGACCTCTACGGATCGACGACGCTGGCGCAACTGGTCTCCGACCCCAACCAGAGCAAGCCCCTCTGCGACAGCGACATGACCGCGCAACTCACCGTGCGCGGCGCCGCGATGCGTTAGGCCCCCCGCGCTCGCCCGGCGCGCGCCGTCGTTTTCGTGCATACTGCCGACGACCCAGTTCCAGCGCGGACAAGCGAGGCCAGCACATGTCGGACCAGAACCAGGGAACCGCAAGCACGGGCGCACAGGGCGCCCAGAACCCGCAGGGCCCCCAGCCCGGCGCACAGCCCCCGGCGGGCGCCAACGTCAACATCAACGTCGACGAGAAGACGCTGCTCATCCTGCTCCACGTGACCACCGTGCTCGGGCCGGTGGGCCTGGTCGCGCTCCTGGTGATCTGGCTGACCAAGAAGGACCAGAGCCCGGCCATCAACGCGCACGGCAAGGCGGTCCTGAACTTCCAGTTGTCGCTGCTGATCTACTACTTCGTCGGCATCGTGCTGACGTTTGTCTTCATCGGCGTCTTCGTGATCATCGCCGTCATGGTGCTCGCGGTCTACGGCGTGATCATGGGCGCGATGAAGGCGAGCAAGGGCGAACTCTTCAAGTACCCGCTCACGATCCCGATCCTCGGACGCGTCATGCAGCAAGCGGGCATGTGTGCCAAGTGCGGGTACAACCTCGCGGGCGTGACGGGCGGCGTCTGCCCCGAGTGCGGCACACCGATCTCGTCAAAAGTCTGAGTCAGACGATCTTCGAGCGTCGCACGCACCCATCAGTCCGCACGCCCGCCCCGCGGCGGTGTCTTGCCGTCTGACAGGAGTCGCACGCGTGGACCCACGCCTCATCGAATCGCGCAGGCACGCCGCACGTATCGGCTGTCGCTGCGTCTCGTTCGTCGCGTTCATCGCCGCGGCGGTCGTCTCCGCCGATTACATCAACGACTACTTCATCACCGGCTGGCTCTCGCGCTTCCTCGAACTCTTCACGAGCGGGCGCATGCCGCTGGTCCTGGTGCTGCTGGGCGTGGGCGCCGCCGGCGCGTTCCTCGACGAACGCCTGTCGCGCTGGATCGTGCCGTGGCCGCGACCCGGACGCTGCCCGCGCTGCGGCTACAACCTGCGCGGGATCAAGGGCTCCGTCTGCCCCGAGTGCGGCGCGGACGGCAACGCGGCAACGTCAGCCCCCGACGACCGCACGTAACCGTTCGTAACATATCGGAACTCCCATACGAGCCGAACGAGGAGTCCAAGACCGATGGCCGACGCGATCGAACGTCAGGACCGAGTGCTCCGGGGGATCGTGCTCGTCGGCGTGCGCGCCGCGGCGGCCATCGGCATCGTGCTCTGCATCCGCCAGGCGACCGCCGGCTTTCTGTTGTCCAACGATCTCTCCAACTACGGCCCCCAGGTCGTGCGGTATTTCCGACGATTGCTCTGGCTCGTCCCGCCGTGGGCGTTCATGGCCGCGTTCTCCGCGACGCTCACGCATTGGCTGATCGTCCCGCCATTGAGGCTCGGCGATCGGGCACGGCGCGTCGAGCAGTTGGCGCGGCTGGTCATGCGCCTCGCCGTCGTCTTCTTCGCCACCGTCGCATGGCATCGCATCGCAGTCAAGGCGATCGAACTCACCGACGATCCGAAGTTCTGGACGTGGATGCTCTTGCGCTTCTACTCGGCGCTGCTGACCTTCCTGCCCGGCCTGGTCCTGCTGGTTTCTGAACGCGTGTGCGGCCGGTGGATCGCCGCGGGCTGGCTGGGCGGCGGGTGCAGCCGCTGCGGCTACAACCTGCGCGGGATCAAGGGCTCCGTCTGCCCCGAGTGCGGCGCGGACGCGCAGGTTCCGGTAGCATCCCGGCCATGACCCGACTCGAACGCCAGGACCGATGGCTGAAGGCCGTGCTGCTGGCGATCCTGCGGATGGTCTGTGTCGTCGGCGTGGTCTGGTACGGTTTTATGAGCGCGGCCTGGCTCGGTGCCAGTTTGTTTACTCCGTCGCCGCGGTCGATCCGCCTCACCGAAGTCGCCGAGTTTGTTCTTCGGGTTGGCGCGAGGGTCGTTCTGTGGGGGACTCTTGCACTGTTGTCGCGCTGGCTTGTCGGTCGGCTCGTGCCGTCACCGAACACCCTGGGAGTTCGCGCGCCGCGCGTCGAGCAGGTGATTCGGTGTGCGATCCGTACGTTTGCAGTATTTCTGGTCCTCTTGGTGATTCTGAACGACGCTCTCGGGAATATCGACGAACTCGTTTTGTCCTTCCCGGCTTCGCTCGCGAGAGTTTTCACGTCGGACAAACTGATCACTCGACCGCTCATGCTGGTGTTCCCGCTCGTTCTGTGGCTGTGCGAAGGGCGACTGGCCCGCTGGATGGTCGCCGGTTGGCCGCCCGCCAGCGCGTGCCCCAAGTGCGGCTACGACCTCAGCGGCCTCTCCGGCCCCGTCTGCCCCGAGTGCGGCGCCGACGTGCGCGAAGCGAAAAAACAGTAGGCTTCGGGTACCCTTGAGCCGGTCGAACAAGGAGCCTCCACATGAGCGGATCAGGGGCCGGAGCGGCAGCCGCGGCCGCAGCAGCAGCGCGGCGGAG
>CALMQD010000377.1 GCA_937871415.1 uncultured Phycisphaerales bacterium
CGTCGCGGGGGGCGGCGGGCAACGCGCAAGATGCGCACGGCCGCTCACCCGCGTGGCGCGCCGATGCCGTCATCCTCTCCGTCGGCTTGATCTGCATGGGGGCGCTGGGGTACCAGTCGCTGCGCTACGCGGCGGCGTGGAAGAGCAACTACGGCATGTGGGGCTGGGCGGCGCGGGCCTGCCCCGACTCGCAGTACTGCCTGCACCACTGGGGGCTGGAACTCACCCAGGCCAAGCGATACGCGGAAGCCCGTGCGGTCTACGAGCGCGCGATCGACATCCGACCCGAGGCGCTCACGTACCTGGCGCTGGCCGACTGCCTGCTCAGCGACGACACGTCGACAGACTCGGCCGTGCTGAAGCGCAACGCCGACGAGGCCGAGCGCCTGCTGCTCCTGGCTCTCGGGCACTACGAGAAGTTCCGGGCATACACCAAGGACTACGTGTACGGCCTCGACGTGCTCGCCCGCGTGTACCTCGAACGCGACGACGACCTCGACAGGGCGGTCGCGGTGTACCGGCGCGGCGTGCCGAACGTCTCCAACCGGCGCGGGTACCTCTACGACCGCATGGGCATGATCACGCTGAAGTGGGGCATGGACCACAACGCGCCCGAGCGGTTCAAGGAGGCGGAGCAGATCCTGTCCGAGGGACGGCAATACATCGACCAGGATCCCACGGCGCAGGCCCGCATGATCCTGTACCGGCTGGGGGACATCTACGGCGCCACCGGCAGGCCCGAACAGGCCCGCGAGGCGTTCGAGTCGTTCCTCCGCATGTCCGAGGGTTTCACGGACCAGCAGATCGTCGAGCACTCGAAGGTCGCGCGCGCGTGGCTGCAACAGAACCCGCGCGGCGGGTCGCCGGCTCCCGCGCCCGGAGCGGGCGCCCCGGGGGGAGCGATGCAGGGGCGCTGAGGGTGGTTTTTTCGCCGCTGTCAGTCGCCGCACGGGCCACAGTTCTCGGCTTTTCACGCTCCGAATCGCGGCTGGACGACTATGATTCACAGTTCCGCCCCGGCCCCGTCCGGCAGGCCTTCCCGCCTGCACGCTCGGCCCCGGCAGCGGCCCGTTTTCCAACCCGTCTGTGCAGGCGGTTCGCCGCGCCTGGGCTTGTTACCTGAGCCCATCGCGGGGTGTGGCCGCGGCGTGAAGTGATGAGGACTGACTCCATGGCCGATCAAGGCTCGACCCAACCCGCCAGCGATAACAACACCCCCAAGGGCGAGTACGCCGAGGACCAGATCAAGATTCTCGAAGGGTTGGAAGCGGTGCGCCTTCGCCCCGGCATGTACATCGGCGGCACCGACCTGCGCGCGCTGCACCACCTGGTGTACGAGGTCGTCGACAACTCGATCGACGAGGCGCTGGCCGGGTTCGCCGACACCGTCGCGGTCACGATTCACGCCGACGGCTCGTGCTCGGTGACCGACAACGGGCGTGGCATCCCGCTGGGCCCGAAGAAGCACGAGAACCCCGCGTACGACGGCAAGCCCGCGGTCGAAATTGTGCTCACGGTGCTCCACGCCGGCGGCAAGTTCGGCGAGGAGGGCTCGGCGTACAAGGTCTCGGGCGGTCTGCACGGCGTCGGCGTGTCGTGCGTGAACGCGCTCTCCGAGTGGCTGGAGTGCGAGGTCACGCGCGACGGCAAGGTGCACCGCATCGGCTTCGAACGCGGGCGCACGACCGAACAGTTGAACGTTGTCGGCGAAGTCCCCGCGGGTTCATCGCACAAGACCGGCACGAAGGTCCACTTCATGCCCGACTCGACGGTCTTCCCGGACACGACCTTCGACTACAACGTGCTC